>SKHA01000251.1 GCA_007117185.1 Spirochaeta sp.
CCAACGGCGCTGCCTGAGCGAATCAGTGAGAAGGTGCGCTTGACCGCCTCGAAATCGGGCACCCCCTTTTTCTTCGGGTACGCCGCAACCAGGTGTGCCAGCCGCTGCTGCAGGGGAGGAACGCCGTCGATGTTTGCCATATAGTGGATCACCGGACCGGCGATGAGGGAGCCGGCGAAGTAGGGATCCAGCTTGTGAGCGTGGTTGCCAACCAGAACAAAGGGAGGTTCCGGTATGGGCTGATGAAACGAGGCGGAAATGTTGTAGTCGTTGACCCATGTGCGCGTACGCAGGGTACGCAGGGCCTTCCACATCACACGCTGATACCACTCGGTCCTCACAGGGCGTCTCCATTCATGGAAATATTGAAGCGAAGACCGAGAGCGGACCAGCTCTGGATGAACTGAGTACGGTTGTCGGTGTGAATGCGGAAGAAGTCGCATCCCGCCAGATCGGCACTCTGGCCGTCGGTGTCGTTGCGGTCTCCAACCATGAGAATTGTTTCGCTGGGGATCCCCGTATTCGAGGCCACTTGATGGATCACCTTCGCGGAAGGCTTCAGCTCCCCCGCATCCTCACCAGAGAAGACATCCTCGAAGACCTGTGCGTTCAGGCCGATTGCTTCCAGTCGCTGGGCCACGCAGGAGTAGTCGGAATAGCAGAAGATCCGGACGCCCCGCGCGCGCAGCGCCTGCAGCACCGATGTAACCGCCCCGGGAGCGCTGTACCCCTGACGCAGGACATCCATGAACAGTTTGTAAAAGCGGTTCTGATACCAGCTCCGGAAGTCCCGGGTGCGATCTCCCGACTGCGTTCGGTCCCTGCTTGCCCGGGAGGCAAGCTCGCTCAGCAGGAGGTCAGAGCTCGAAAAGGGTACCCCGGACAGTCGTTTCCGCGCTTTCTGGAAAGCGATCAGTCGGATCGCCTCGCCGACATTTTTCCGGAAACTGCGCCAGAGCACCCGTTTTCTCAGTCCCCCGGCGTAGTACAACGTGTTGTCCAGATCAAAGATCACTGCCTGGTACGGATCGGTGGGCTCAGGGGGAGCAACGGCAGCGCTTTGGGGAACCTTCATCTTCTGCCACTTTTTCCACTGGTACCACTGTTCGGGGTGGTTGCTTACGTAGTATTCGAAGCGGTTGTAAATCTTGCTGCCCGCGTTTCGGTATCCGTCGGTATGTATCGGTTCAAGTCGAAGGTGATAGGTCTTTCGGCCCTGACGTTCCATGTAGGCCGTCATGACCGTCGCTCCAGTGTGCTTGGCCATCAACTCAATCGTGTTGTCGTAGTAGACCAGCCGGTTGAACAGGCACATGTTCCGTTTGGGGCGCCTTCGCCAGACGTCAACTTCATCGCACTGGGTCATGACCACGCGATTACTCTGCAGGGAGATGAGGGCCTGCTTCCAGATCGAGTCAACCTCACTCTGGTTTAAAAGCTCCACCGACTCGAAGTAGCGGTTCTTCTCCTTCAGGTACTGCCGCAGCTTCTCCGACTGGTATTCCAGGATCACGCTCAGGGGGTAGGAGCGAAACGCCAGCGCCCAGGGGATGTACTCGACTCCACCCCAGTGGGCGGTCACGAGGATGACCCCCTTACCGTGCGCAAGCGCTTCATCGAGGTGGGGGAGTCCCTCAACGGTGACGGGCCCGGAGAAGAAACGCTCCACCTCGCTGTAGCTCTTGTAAGCGGAGAACATCTTCTCGTAATAGTGCATGAATATTCCGTCGAACGCCTGGTGCACAACTCTGCGAAGGATCTTCTTGTCCGACCAGCCCAACCCTTCAAGAAAATCGGTGATGTTGGCGCGTATCATTTTTTTCTCCTGGAATCTGAAAAAATAATACAGCTTGAAAACCGCCTTGATGTAGAGGTAACCAACGTAGTTGGGGGTATGCCGGAAAAACAGGATGTTGCGGTGATGCTGGATAAATCTGGAGATATTCAAACGTCCCATGTGTCCCATATTCTAAACTAATCCGACCGAGATTCAATGGAATTCTGAATATTTCTCCAAGCCCAGATCAGACGTTGCAGTACTCCCACTGCGGTAGCACAGGCCATAACGGTGAACAGCAGGGCGTACCGCTGAGGCAGAAGAAAAAAGAGGCTGTAAAACAAGATCGTTTCCCCTCCCTCAACCAGCCCCGAGGGCATCACCAGGGACGTCCGTCGATGCTCCGTCGAACCATGCCGGCGCTTCTCCAGTGTCGCTGCAAGGTACATCCAGGACGCAGCGTTCATATAGAAGACCGACAGCAGAACGATCAACGGTAAAACCGAAACCGGGGGCGTAATGGTACTGCCGGCTACACCGTACCAGATGCCGGTGGGAATCGCCGCGTACACCGCGAAATCCACCATGATGTCCAGATACGCCCCGAAGTCCGTCTGGGAGTTCCGCTGGTGGGCAATAAGCCCGTCAAGGCCGTCCAGCACCCGATTTGCCGCAAAGAGAAACAGACCGATGGTCCACCACCCCTGAGTGGCTGCGGCAGCACTGGCCAGCCCCAACGGGAGGGATAGAACTGTGACCATATTCGCCGAGATCGAGAGGGGGACCATCCGGGCTACTGCTCCGAGAATCCGGTCTTTGAATGCACGACCCGCCTGATCGAACATGGGCGCTCCCTCCTGGCTGACTTGCCGATTGGACGTCGGAATCAGTACGTTTCCAGTATAAACAATACCACGGAGGTAATAAATGGCTTTCACGACACCTGACCTTCCTTACGCGTACAACGCGCTGGAGCCGCACATTGATGAGGCAACCATGAAGGTTCATCACGACAAGCATCACGTTGCGTACACCACGAAGCTGAACGCTGCCCTTGAGGGTACGGAGTTCGCCGCGATGGAAGCGATCGACGTTCTTGCCAACCTGGACCGTGTCCCCGAGAAGGTTCGCGGGGCGGTACGAAACAACGGAGGAGGACATGTAAACCACAACCTGTTCTGGACCGTTCTCTCTCCTTCCGGAGGCGGCGCGCCCAGCGGAGAACTTGCCGGTGCCATCGACAGCAGTTTCGGCAGTTTTGACGCGTTCAAGGAAGCGTTTTCCGATGCTGCCGCAACCCGTTTCGGGAGCGGATGGGCCTGGCTGGTGGTGAACGGTGGTGCCCTTGAGGTGATCAGCACGCCCAACCAGGACAACCCGATCATGGACGGGAAGGTGGCAATACTGGGTCTCGATGTGTGGGAACACGCCTACTACCTGAAGTACCAGAACCGCCGGCCTGACTATGTTGCGGCGTTTTTCAACGTGATCAACTGGGACCAGGTCGCAAAAAACTTCGCTGCAGCAAAGTAATTTCGTCCAGCCTTATTCTCCGTTGCCGGGAGGCCGGCAGCGGAGTATACTTACCCTATGACTACTGTCCGAAACATGGCGGATCTCAGATCTGACTTTCCCGCTCTCTCAGGAACAATGCGCGGACGGGATCTGGTGTATTTCGACAATGGCGCCACCTCTCTCAAGCCGCAACCCGTTATCGATGCCCTGAACGACTACTACAGCCGGTACAGTGCCAACATACATCGCGGCGTCTACGAGATGAGCGAGCTGGCCACCGCAGCGTACGACCGCGCTCGTGAGTCGATCTATCGCTTTCTCTCGGTTGATACCGAAACGGGAGAGGTCATCTTCACCAGGGGCACCACCGAGAGTGTCAATCTGGTGGCTACCTCATGGGCCAGGGAACAGCTTGGCCCCGGAGACGAGATCGTCCTGACCGCCATGGAGCACCACTCGAATATCGTACCCTGGCAGCAGGTGGCTCGTCGAACCGGAGCGGTGATCCGCTATATCCCCCTCACACCGGAGGGCTTTCTCACCGACGAGGGGATTACCCAGACCATTGGCGACAAAACCCGGCTGGTTGCGGTCACCGGAATGTCCAACGTTACGGGGTACATGCCACCGCTGGAACGGATCATCGAAGTGGCTCACCGCCATGGGGCCCTGGTGCTGGTGGACGGTGCCCAGCTGGCATCGCATCGGCCAGTTGATGTGGGCGCACTGGATTGCGATTTTCTCGTCTTCTCCGGCCACAAGATGTGCGGACCCACGGGAATAGGGGTTCTTTACGCCAAAAAGAATCTCCTGGAATCGATGGAGCCGTTTCTCTTCGGCGGAGACATGATCCGGGAGGTGACCCTGGAACATTCCACCTGGGCACGGGTCCCGGAGAAGTTTGAAGCGGGTACACCGAACATCGCCGGGGCGATCGGTCTTGGTGCCGCTGCGGATTACCTTATGGATATCGGGATGGAGCGAATCGCGGAGCACGAGCATCGCCTCACCGAATACATGACAACGGTGATGCATCGGTTCCCCTTCATCCGCAATTATGGAGACCAGTCACCTGATCGACGCGGGGGGATCTTTTCCTTTACCATCGACGGCGTTCACCCCCACGATGTGGGCAGTCTCCTGGATCAGCAGGGCATCGCGGTACGGACGGGGTTCCACTGCGCCCAGCCGCTGATGACCCATTTCGGAATTACAGGAACGATCCGGGCGTCCTTCTTCCTCTACAATACCGAGGAGGAGATCGATCAGTTTGCCCGGGCGGTGGAGAGACTCTACGAGATTCTCTCTTGACAGACCAGGAAGTACACCGCCGTCTCAGGGAGTTTGTGCAGGCGTACGGGCCGCCCCGGGCCCCGGGCAATCCGGCTGAAACGGCGTCGCATGTCCTCGCGGAGGTGACCAACCACTCCTGTGGTGATAGCGTCAGCGTCTCCCTCCACCCTGCAGGGCAGGGGTTCTCCGTCCGGGTCAGGGGGTGTTCCATCTGCCGGGCGGCGGCTGCCCTGGCGGAGCAACTGATCCAGCCAACGGAAATGGGTCGGGCTCAGTGCCGGGCAGCCCTGACGTACCTCAACGGCGGCCAGCCCCCGGAAGAGGAGCCGGCAGGACCGGATATGCTCCATGACCTGGCGCTGGTGCGCCATCTTCCTGCGCGGCGGCGCTGCGCGACTCTTCCCTTCGAGGCGCTCGAGGAAGCCCTCCGACTGCAGGTTCCTCAGGGGGTGCCAGAGGGGTAGCGACGGGAGCGCCCCTCTCGCGTTGACAGTCCCGGGAGCTTTGACTACTGTGAAACCATGAAGCACACAGTAGTATTGCTCCGCCACGGAGAGAGTGACTGGAACAAGCAGAATCGGTTCACCGGGTGGACCGATGTTGAACTGTCCGAGCAGGGGACCAGAGAAGCCGCAGAGGCCGGTCAATTGATGAAGGCGGAAGGATTTGTCTTCGATATCGCATTCACTTCCGTTCTCAAGAGGGCGATCAATACCCTCCACCTGGCGCTCAACGAGATGGACCAGGTCTGGATCCCCGTTGAGAAGACCTGGCGGCTCAATGAACGGCACTACGGCGCGCTCCAGGGGTTGAACAAAGCTGAGACGGCAGAACAGCACGGTGAGGAACAGGTGAAGATCTGGCGACGCAGTTACG
>SKHA01000216.1 GCA_007117185.1 Spirochaeta sp.
GACAATAAAAAGAAGAGCTGTCATTTTACCCATGGCTGTTCAGCATCGCTGCTGCCTCCCGGGCAATTCCCGCGCCGAGGGCCTGCTGCCCGCTGCTGTGCAGGTGTACGCCGTCGCTGCCGATGGCGGCGCCGGTGGTTGCGCCGTCGAAGAAGGCACACCCCATCTCCCCAGCCATCGCCTGGTAGGCCCGGGCCAGCTCACGGGAGGTTTGAATCGCCTCCTCTTCCGGGGCAAAATGGGGCAGCATTTCCGCGTTCATCGATACAAGGGGCACCGGAGCCACCACCAGCACCGGTGGCGCCGCCTCGTTCACGCCGGCCCCGCTCACCCTGACCAGCGAGACCAGGCGTTCCATCCCCCGGGCGATCTGGGCGGAACTGACGGCGAAGTAGCGCTTCACGTCGTTGGTGCCCAGCATGATCACCACCAGGTCCAGCGGGGCGTGGGTATCCAGGAGCATGGGAAGGGCCGCCGCGCCGCAGCGCCCCGGCATGAAGGGATCACGAAAGACGGTGGTCCGGCCGTTGAGCCCCTCGGGGATAACCAGAAAGCCACCTCCCAGCTCACGTTGCATCACCGTTGGCCATCGTTGTTCGTAGGGGAGGCGCTCACCCCCTTCGGGGTCGTACCCCCATGTATTTGAATCGCCGAAGCAGAGTATCGTTTTCATGGCCCAAGTGTGACACCGCAGAAAACTCCCGTCAATTGACAGCCCCCATCGGTCCCCTCATACTTCTCAACATGGCTAAAGAAACAACCCTGATCGCCGGACAACAGTCCTGGAAACAAGAGACCGCAGCGGTGGACGCCGCCCTCACCGTGAACGGAGCAATGCTCGCGCCGGTACGCTTCACCCTCCCGGGGGGCACCGTGGTTGAACCATACTACGTAAACCCCTGGCACAGTGAGGATCTCTCCAGGATCGAGCCGGAGCTGCTCAGACCGCTGCGGGGAGACTTCTTCTGCCTGCCCTTCGGCGGCAACAACACTGTGGGCGATGAGACCCATCCACCCCACGGCGAAGCCGCCTGTGCGCCCTGGCAGCGCCGTGACGGCAGCGACGCCGAAGGTACCATCACCGTGGAACTGAACTACTCTTCCTGCCCCGGAAGCGTGGTCCGGCAGGTCGAACTGGGCAAAACAGCTCCGTGGATCGTCTCGCGAACCACCGTCAGAGGGTTCTCCGGCGACTACCCCCTGGGCTATCACGCCACCCTGAAGGGCGGAGAGGTGGACGGGCTGTGGAAGATCTACACCGCCAACTTCGATATCGGCATGACCGAGCCGGCCCACGCCGACCCCACCGCGGGAGGTGAGTACTACGCGCTGCAGCCCGGCGCCGTCTTTGACAGCCTGGAAGCGGTGCCCACCCGCTGGAAGGACCCTGCAACCACCGACTGTTCAATCTTCCCCGCTCGGGACGGATTCATCGACATCCTCGCCCTCTATCGGCGCCGCTCCGCAACGCAACCGCTCTCGGAGCGCCTGGTCTGGACCGCGGCGGTGCACCAGCAGGACGGCTACCTCTGGTACTCCATCAAGGACGCAGCGGTTCTGCCGGCAACGGTGTTCTGGATGGAGAACCGCGGCCGCCACGGCGCTCCCTGGTCCGGACGGAACAGCTGCATCGGGATTGAGGAGACCTGCACCTTCTTCGCCGCCGGGCGTAGCAAGTCAATCGAAGAGAACGTGATCAACAGTCAGGGAATCGCCACCGCTACCGCCCTGTCCCCGGACACCCCCACAACGATCGCCTCTGTTCAGGGGGTTCTGAAGGTGGAGGATCCCACCTCGCCGATTCGTTCGATGCACCTTGACGAGGGAGGGCGTCCCGTCTTCACGGACGCGCAGGAGCGAACGATGACGGTGGAGCTGGACGTGCGCACCGCCTTCAGCTGAGGCCGGAGGCCCCGCCCCGGGGTTGCCGGTCAGAACCGGTTGGCCCGGGCAACCTCCAGCATCGCCGCCAGGTTTTCCGGCGGCGTTCCCCGGGGGATCTCACACCCCGCAGCAACCATATAGCCCCGGGATCCCGCGTCGTGGAAGCACTTTTCCACCGCGTCGTATACCTGAGCAGCGCTGCCGCCGCGGAGCACCCGCACGGGGTCGATATTGCCGGTGAGGACCAACCCCGCAGCCTCGCCCACCGCCGCGGCCCGGGCTTCGGCAACCGGGGCAACCGAATCCAGGTCCAGAATGTCCGGGGCGAGCCCAGGAAGGAAGGGGAAGACCGGCCGCGAGTCGCCGCAGATGTGCAGGCGAACCAGCGCCCCCATCTCATGGACCCCCCGAATGAAGCGCTGCTGCCACGGGAAGGCGAACTCCTCGTACAGGTCAGGCCCCAGGAGCGAGGCAGCGGCGTCGCCAATGCCGATTACCTCGGCGCCGACCTTGATTTGCGCCGCGGCGTAGCCCATCTCCAGCTCCAGAACGAACTCCATCAGCTCGTGCACGAAGGGTGGATCGTCGTAGAAATCCATCATCAACCGGTTGATCCCCCGCAGATCGCACGCCTGGGCAACCGGTCCCTCGATCCACCCCTCGATGATCCGCTCCTCTCCACCCTGACGCTTCAGCTCCTCAACAACCCGCAGGCGATTGGCCATGCGGGTACTGCTGCCCGGATCGGGAATGGCGAGGTTTCCAAGGGTTTCCTTCTCCCGGAGCAGGCTCAACGTCTCGTTCAGGGCGGGGGGTGCGTTGTCGTGATAGATCACCTCGGCACCGCAGTCCGCCGCCTCGGTAGCGGGGTCGGATATGGCCGAGAGGTGGTCAACGCCGAACGCGTCAGCAAACGCCAGCTGCCCCCGAACCTGTTCTTGCCAGTCAGTGGCGTACTTCAGGTAGGGAACGCCGATCTGGTCGGCGGCGACCATCATCGAGATGGGGACCATAGGGATCTGATCCACCGGATCGCCCGCCACCGCCGCCAGAATGCGTTGGCGCCCTGTCATGGTTGCACGGAGAAACGATAGATCGTTGTCCGGGAATAGACCTCGCCGGGCCTGAGGATGATATCGTCGATCTCCGGGTGGTTGGGACCGTTGGGGTACCCCTGGCACTCCAGGCAGAACCCCG
Organism: Spirochaeta sp.; assembly: GCA_007117185.1. Lineage (GTDB taxonomy): Bacteria > Spirochaetota > Spirochaetia > DSM-27196 > Alkalispirochaetaceae > Alkalispirochaeta. The sequence continues at coordinate 3,082 of SKHA01000216.1, forward strand.
CCCGGGGGGGAATGGGCCTGCCGGTGCGGCCCAGCGGCTCCGGCAACAGGTAGTGGCCACCGAAGAACTGTACGTTGGTGCAGTCCGTCAGGACGTCCATGACCCGCCCGCTCGGGGGGTGCACCGCCCGGGCGATCCGGCGCAGCCCGGTGTTCTCCTCTCCCGTCACCCGGATCACGTAGTTGTCGCCGTGCTGGCGGTAGACCCGGGAGATCGCCTCGCCCAGGGGCTGCAGCTGCCGCAGGTCCGCTTCCGTTCCCGCAACCGGAACGACGTTGTCCGAGAGGGTCATCGCCTCGTCCACCACCGGAACGTAGCGGTCCAGATCGATGGAAAGGAGGTGGTCGTCCACGGTAGGGTCGCTGCCGCCGGAGAGGTTGAAGTAGGCGTGGTTGGTGGTACTCAACGGCGTTGGAGCGTCGGTGGTGGCGGTCATCTCGATTACCAGATCGTGAACCTCCATCCCCCCTTCGTTGCCGGCAACCAGGCGGTAGCGCAGCTCGAGATCCACCGTTCCGGGGTAGCCCTCTTCCCCGTCGGGACTCCGATAGGCCATCGTCACCCCGTCGGGGGAACGGGAGAGTACCTGCCACTCCCGCTTGTCCAGGGCGTTGGAGCCGCCGTGGAGGTGGTTGGGGCCGTTATTGCACTCCAGCTGGAACTCCCGGCCGTCCAGGGTGAAACGTCCGCGGGTGAGACGCCCGGGGATGCGTCCCACTGTGGCCCCGAGAAACCCCTTCCCCACGGCGTAGTCTCCAATGCTCTGGTATCCCAGGACTACCGAGGCGCTGTGGCCCTGGCGGTCGGGAACCTGCAGGTCCGTTATGGTGGCGCCCCGAGGCATCACCTCCATGGTCATACCCTGTCCGTTGTCCAGAAAAATCGTTTCACCGTGTTTCATCGTTGTGTGCTCCTGCTGTATTCTCCTTCAATTATGGACATCACTCAGAAAACGGACAACCCTGTCAGCGAAGCGGCAGATGTGTCCACCGACGTGTCGCCAGGCCTCTCCCCTAAAGCCCGGGAGTTCCTCATTCTGACCTTCGGGATCTCCTGGACCAGTGCGCTCCTGGCGTACCTGGTGGGTGTTCAATACGGGACGATGCTGAGCATCGCTGTGATCATGATCTCCTTCATGTGGGCCCCCGGGTGGACGGCGATCATCGTCTCGGTTCGCCACGGCGAGCGCGTCCGTGACCTCTGTCTGCTGCGACGGGGACGCCTGTCCTGGGTGGTGGTTGCCTGGCTGACCCCCACTGTCCTGGTCGCCCTGACCATTTTCTTCGGTACGCTGATCCCGGGAGTATCACTATCCACCGATTTCGCCCTGTACCTTGCCGACGTGGGGATGACCGCCGAGCAGGTGGAGATCGCCATGGCTCAGTTGCAGCGCGTACCGGTGCCGCCATTGCTGCTCTTCCTGGCTCAGGGTCTTCTGGCGGGGGTGACGGTGAACGCGCTGGCAGCGCTTGGGGAAGAACTGGGGTGGCGGGGGCTGCTTCTGAATGAGATGGCTCCGGCGGGGTTCTGGCGGGGGTCGTTCTTTATTGGCGCTGTCTGGGGTGTCTGGCACGCTCCCATTATCCTTCAGGGCCACAACTTCCCCGACAACCCCTGGCTGGGGGTGGTGATGATGACCGTGACCACCACCGCAGTTGCTCCGGTCTACACCTATCTGACCCTGCGAGCCAGGACCGTTCTGGCGGCCACTGTTCTTCACGGCGCCTTCAACGGACTGGCGGCGCTCTCGCTGGTATACCTCAGCGGCGGCACTCAGCTCCTGATCGGGCCGATGGGTGTTGCCGGCACCGCGGCGGCGCTGGCTGCGACGGGGCTCTGTGTTGCCCACGACCGCTACGTGGCGAAGGAGCGCTGTATCCTGCCGGGGCCGCTGAAGCTCCAGCTTTAGCGAACTGGGAGACGCCACGGGACAAACTTGCCTGCACCACACCCCTTTGCTACACTTCCACCCATGGAAAGAACCAACGACGGCACCAGCGCCCTGCCGCGCCTTGAAGCATATCTGAACCTGGATACCCTTCTGGATCTCCCCGGGTGGTCCGCTGCCCCGGCAGCGACAGCCTCTGCCGACGCCGGCGAGGTGGCCGCCGCGCTGAAAGCTGCGGGCTACACCGGGGTGCAGTGTCTCGATCCGGAACGGTACATGGCCGCGGGGCTCCGGGGGTGCATCCTCGGGCGGGCCAACACCCCCGAAGAAATAAGAGAGCTGGCGCGCTCGTGGTCCGGCCGCGGGCTGGACTGCGGCACCCTCCACGTAGGCTGGGGGTTTGAGTCGCTCCAGGAGTCCGCCGCGTGCGCCCGGGCGGTGGTGGAGAGCAGCGAGAAATAC
>SKHA01000167.1 GCA_007117185.1 Spirochaeta sp.
GCTGCGGACCGCGGCCCTTCCGGTGAACCTTGAGATTGTCAATCAGCAGGTTGTGGGGGCCACACTTGGTGAAGCGGCAATTTCGGCGGGGCTGCAGTCCATTGCGCTGGGGTTTGCGCTGATCATCCTTTTCATGGCGATCTACTACAAGGGTGCAGGGTTGGTTGCCGACGTGGCGCTGATCCTCAACCTCTTCTTTATCGTTGCGGTCCTCTCGGCGTTCAACCTGACTCTGACCCTGACCAGCATCGCCGGTATCATCCTGACTGTCGGTATGGCTGTGGATGCCAACGTGATCATCTTTGAACGGATCAAGGAAGAGTATCGCCTCGGCAAGGGCTCCCGGGCGTCCGTTCGGGCCGGTTTTGACAAGGCGTTCTGGACAGTCATGGACGCCAACATTACCACCTTTATCGCGGCAATCTTTCTTTCCCAGTTGGGGTCCGGTCCCATCCAGGGTTTTGCGGTCACCCTGGCGGTGGGTATCCTCTCGTCCATGTTTACCGCTCTGGTGGTGACGCGCCTCTTCTTTGACTTCACCACCGAGGTCCTGCGGCGCAACAAGCTTAGTATTGCCTGGAGGATCGCATGACGCGGGTATATGACTTCATGAAGAGCCGCACACTGATGCTGATTATCTCAGCGTTGGTGATTGCCGGCGGTATTGTTGGTACAGTTGTTCAGGGCGGGTTTAACCTCGGCATTGACTTTCAGGCGGGTTTGAACCTTACCGTTGAGATCTCAGGGGCAACCGGAGTCAACGACGAGACGGTTCGCTCCGCTCTTGCCGGTATAGACAGCGGTATTCAGGTTCAACGTCTGGGAGCAGACGGCATGAACCGGTACGTCATACGGATTCGGGATACCGGCACCATCGATGATTTTGAGACGATCATGGCCGGGCGGTTGCAGGAGTCCCTGCGGGATGCCTTTACAGGATCCACCGTTCGGGAACTGGAAACATCGTATGTTGGCCCGCGTTTTTCCCGGGACCTTTCCCAGCAGGCGTTGTTTCTTACCGTCTTCGCGATGATGCTGATCCTGATGTACCTGTGGTTTCGTTTCCGCCTGGGTTACGCCCTTTCCTCCATCAGCGCGCTGGTTCACGACGTGCTGGTCATCCTGGGGGTTATCGGTACGCTCCAGCTTGAGGTATCCACCGCTACCATCGCGGCGGTCCTGACGATCATCGGGTACTCCCTGAACGATACCATCGTCATCTTTGACCGTATCCGGGAGAACGAGACGCTCCTGCGGGACAGCTCGTTCCGGACGATTATCAACACAAGCGTCTCCCAGAGCCTCAGCAGAACGTTGATAACCTCGGTAACCACCCTGCTGGCGGTGCTGGCGATCTACATCTTCAGCACCGGTCAGGTGCAGTCCTTCGCCCTCACCCTGATCATCGGTGTTATCGTGGGAACGTACTCATCTGTCTTTGTTGCCTCCCCGGTTCTTCTGCGATGGACGTCCTGGACCAAAGCACGGCGCCGCAAGCGGGAAGCGGAGAAGTACCACCGCGGATCCGTGACCGGTAAGGGAGAGGCTGCCACTGCCGCCGGAGAGGGCGGAGGGGCGGCTGCTGTGGCAGCACCGGGCAGTGCCGAGATCGAGCGTGCCAAGCGTGAGATCGCCCGGCAACGGAGTCAGAAGAAACGCAAGTGAAACAGCCGGAGGTGATCCGGAAGGGTGGTCTGGTCTTTGACCGCTACGAGCCGGCGGAGCAGGGTGCCCTGCCTCCGCTGGTAATCCTTCACGGGCTCTTCGGCTCCCGGGATAACTGGCGCAGCCAGGCTCGGGCCCTTGCCGCGGGGCGGGTTGTTCTGGTTCCGGACATGCCCAATCACGGTGAATCCGTCCATACCGAAGACTTCTCTTATCATACCGTAGCGCAACAGTTGTGGCAGGCCCTGGATGAGCTTGACGTACCCCGGGCGGCCCTTCTGGGTCACTCCATGGGCGGTAAGGCAGCGATGGCGATGGCCCTGACTGAGTTGGATCGGTGCGCCGCGCTGGTAGTTGTGGATATCGCTCCGCGGCGGTACGCCCCGCGTCACGCCGGGATCCTGGCGGGTATGAAGGCGGTGATCGCCGCCGGGGTGACCAGCCGCAGCGCTGGCGAGAAGATCCTGGCGGAACACATACCTGAAAAAGCGGTGCGGCTCTTTCTCCTGAAGAGCCTTGTTCTCGATCCCGACCATTCCAGCGGCGGGGAACGCTATCGCTGGCAGATGAACCTGCAGGGGATCGAGACACACTACGAGACGCTCTCGGCGTGGCCCTTTGCGGGGGTGACCTGGTCAGGGCCTGCACTCCAGGTGAGGGGTGCCCTCTCGCCCTACGTCAGCGACGAAGACACCCAGCTGATGCGAACGTTCTTCCCCGCTCTGCGGGTGGAGACGATCGCCGATTCGGGGCACTGGGTGCACGCGGAACAGCGGGAAACGTTTCTTTCCGTGGTGCGAGGCGCCGTTTCGTAGTATACTCCACCTCCGTGGAGCGACCGTTGATAACATTGCAGCCGGGAAAACCCTATCCTCTTGGTGCCGTACCCCTCGCCGGTGGGGTTCACTTCGGGTTGGTCAGCCATACGGCCACCCAGGTATGGCTGCAGATCTACGATGAACCGGAAGCACGACAACCGGTTCACGAGTTTGCCCTGGATCCGGCAGTAAACCGTACCGGCGACGTCTGGCACATCGATGTCCTTGGTATCGGAGCGGGCACGCTCTACCTGTATCGCGTGGACGGGCCCTTTGCTCCCGAGAAAGGGCTGCGGTTCAACCGCTATCGCCCCCTTCTTGACCCCTACGCCCGGGCCCTCACCGGGTCGTTTCAATGGGACCTGAGCGACGCCGTTGCCTATGACCGGTCGTCTCCCTTGAAAGACCTGAGTCTTCGTGTCGGTGGTGACGCCGGCTCCTTTCCCAAGTGCATCGTCATCGATGACGCTTTCGACTGGAACGGCGACCGACCCCTGAACTATCCTTTACGAAACTGCATCATCTACGAGGGCCATGTTCGTGGACTGTCCGCGCACAGCAGCTCCGGCGTGGAGCACCCCGGAACGTACCGCGGGGTGATCGAGATGATCCCCTATCTGAAGGAGCTGGGGATCACCAGTCTGGAGCTGCTGCCGATTCACGAGTTTGACGAGCTCGAATATCGACGGATCAACCCCCTCAGCGGTGAACCGATCTGCAACTACTGGGGATACAGTACCATCGCCTTCTTTGCCCCCAAGGGAAGTTACTCCTCATCCGGTGCGTTGGGGCAGCAGGTGCGGGAGTTCAAGGAGATGGTCCGGGAACTCCACAGTGCCGGGATAGAGGTGATCCTGGACGTTGTTTTCAACCACACCGGCGAGGGTAACGAGACGGGCCCCACCCTCTCGTTTCGTGGTATCGACAACCCCACCTATTACATGCTGGAGGAAGACCGACGATATTATCGGAACTTCTCCGGTACCGGAAATACGATGAACTGCAATAATCCGATCATGCGGACACTCATTACCGAGTGTCTCCATTACTGGGTTGTGGACATGCACGTTGACGGTTTCCGGTTTGACCTGGGGAGTATCCTCGGCCGGGACGAGCAGGGAAACCTGCTGCAGAACGCGCCGATCCTGGAGCGGATCGCCCAGGATCCGATCCTGCAGAACACAAAGATCATCGCCGAGGCGTGGGACGCCGGTGGTGCCTATCAGGTGGGGGCGTTTCAGGGGCGCTGGGCCGAGTGGAACGATCGCTTCCGTGACGACGTACGGCGCTACTGGCGGGGTGATCGCAATACCGTCGCCGCCCTGGCAACTCGGTTTGCCGGCAGTTCCGACCTGTATCACTCCGGCGGGCGCAAACCTTTTCACAGTATTAACTACGTCACCGCCCACGACGGATTCACCATGTACGATCTGGTGAGCTACAACCGCAAGCACAACCTGGCCAACGGTGAGGAAAACCGGGACGGCCACGACAGCAACTTCAGTTTCAACCACGGCTTCGAGGGTGACACCGGAGACGTGGAGACTCAGCGTGTCCGTCTGCAGCAGATGCGGAACATGCTCACCACGCTGCTCCTCTCTCTGGGGACGCCGATGCTTCTCTCCGGTGACGAGTTCGGTCGCACCCAGGGGGGTAACAACAACGCCTACTGCCAGAACAATGAGATCAGCTGGAACGACTACCGGCAGCTGCACCGGCACCGGGACCTGCACCGCTTTGTCCGGCTGCTGATCGCCATCCGGAAAAACCACCCCGTATTCACCCGGGGCGAGTTCTATACCGGCCGGGACAACAACCGCAACCTTCGCAACGACATTGACTGGTTCGACTGCAGCGGGTCCCGGATGGACTGGTCGCGGACGGACACCTGCCTGGCTGTGTACATAGACGGGCAGGAAGCGGCGCTGGTGGGGGAGCGACAGGACGACGATTTCTACCTGATGTTCAATCCATCCCAGAAAAAACGGGACTTCACCGTCCCGGACCCGCCCCGGGGGTTACGCTGGGCCCGGGTCATCGACACCGCGGCGCCGTCACCCCGGGATGTTCGCGAGGTCGGCTCGGAGGTTCCCCTCCCGGATGATCAGCCGGTGACGGTTGAGGCCCGGGCGGTGGTGATGGTCCGGACGATCCCCCGTGATGCCCCCGCCCCGGCAGATATTGACGCGGGGTGAACTACATGTTACCCATCAGATTACCCATCAGAACGGAGGTGCCTCCCCATGGCAGATCAGCTTACTCGTGACGACAGACTGTACCGAATTCGACATACCACCGCCCACGTCATGGCCGAAGCGGTGCTGCAGATGTTCCCGGACGCAGCAATCGCCATCGGCCCGCCCATAGAGAACGGGTTTTACTACGACTTTGACCTGCCCCGCTCGCTCAAGCCGGAGGACCTGGAGGAGATCGAAGAGCGAATGCGGGGAATCCTCAAGGACAACCACCCTCTGACCCGGGAGGTGGTGACCAGGGATCGCGCCAGGGAGCTCTTTGCGGGGCAGCCCTTCAAGCTGGAGCTGATCGAAGACCTGCCGGATGACGTGGAGATCTCCACCTACACCGTGGATACCTTCGTGGACCTGTGCAAGGGCCCGCACGTGGAGAGTACCTCGGCGATACACGGCAAAGCGTTCAAGCTGCTCTCGGTGGCCGGAGCATACTGGCGGGGCGATGAAAAGCGGCCGATGCTGCAGCGCATCTATGGCACCGCCTGGGAGAACCCCAAGGAGCTGCGGGAGCACCTGGCGTGGCTGGCGGAGATCGAAAAACGGGACCACCGCAAGCTTGGCCGGGAGCTGGATCTGTTCAGCACCCACGAACAGGCCGGCTCGGGTCTGATCTACTGGCACCCCCTGGGATCGCGCATTCGCATCGCTATCGAGGACTTCTGGCGGGAAGAGCACCGCAAAGGGGGGTACGAGA
>SKHA01000012.1 GCA_007117185.1 Spirochaeta sp.
TCCAGGATCTCTACCTTCCATCCCAGGGTCTCGGCGTAACGACTGTACATCCGGAACAGATCTGCGGCAAACAGAGACGCCTCGTCGCCACCGGTTCCGGCGCGAATCTCCATGATGATATTCTTGCTGTCCAGGGGATCCGGAGGCACAAGCAGGAGCTGCAGCTCCTGCTGGAGCAACGGCAGCTGCTCTTCAAGGCGTTGCAGTTCTTCCGCAGCGAGGGCCCGAAGCTCCTGATCCTGTTCCTCTGTGACCATCTCGCGGTTCTCCCGGATCTCCTGGCGCAGGCTCTCCAGGCTGTCGTAACTCTCAAGAATGGCCGTCAACCGAGAGTGCTCCCGCATCGTTTCAACGGCTCGTTTTTGATCCCGGTGCAGATCGGGGTCGGCAACCAGTATTTCCAGTTCGTTCTTTCGCGCCCGTATTTGCGGAATTCGCGCGACCAGTGCCTCTTCAGCGGCCACGGCGACCCCCGGTGTGGAGAAAACCGAAGAGGCTGCCGGTGACTCCACCGGTAATGTGAGCGAACTGGGACACCGTGTCGTCATTGAAAAAGTTGACCACTTCCTGGGTGAGGTACAAGACGACGATGAGGATGAACGTCAACGGTACCTCTCCCTGTCGTATGTTGGTGAACGAAACCAGAAGGATCATCATAAAGACGATACCGCTGGCACCAAGCAATCCAGTGGAGAGAAACAGAACGTTCAGCAACCCCGTCACAAGTGCGGTGATGAGCATCATGATCAGCAGTCCGCCAGAGGAGTACTTTTCTTCAAGAATCGGTCCCAGAAGAAGGATGAAGGAAAAGTTTCCCATCAGGTGGGTCCACCCGGAGTGACCAGCTGCGTGGGTGAAGAGGCGCAGGTAATCCATGGGCGACGCAGGGTTCATCCTGGGGCCTACCGAAAAGACGTACGAAATAAGGCCGGGGAAGAACCACTGCTGCAACGCCAGTGCAGACGCCGAAAGAATAGCGAAGCTGAGAGTGACCGGTGCGTTGTAGCGAATCCTCATTTGTCCACAGTATGTAGCTGTCCCGGGGACTGTCAAGCGCGCTTGAGATTACCTCGGTGATGAAGTATTTTGACGCCATGGCAACTACGGAAATCCAACGCAAGCCGGACTGGCTCAAAATACAGCTGAACACTACCGACAACTTCCGCTATCTCAAAAAACTGATGCGTGAGGAAGGGCTCAACACTGTCTGCGAGGAGGCGCGTTGCCCCAATATCCACGAGTGCTGGGGGGAGCACCGGACGGCAACGTTCATGATACTTGGTGACACCTGTACCCGGCGCTGTCGCTTCTGCGCGGTCAAGACAGGGCTGCCCGGAGCGGTGGACCTGGGTGAACCCCGGCGGGTGGGGGAATCCGTCGCCAGGATGGCACTGCGGCATGTGGTTATCACGATGGTGAATCGGGATGACCTCAAGGACGGTGGCGCTGAGATCATGGCAGAGACTGTTCGCCAAATTCACCTCAGCAGCCCCGACTGCACCGTCGAGGTGCTCACCAGCGACTTTATGGGGCGCCGGGAGTCGCTGGAGACGGTGCTTGCGGCGGACCCGGCTATCATGAGCCACAACCTGGAAACAATACGAAGGCTCACACAGCAGGTGCGCTCACGCAGCAGCTACGATCGATCTCTGGTTCTTCTCTCCCTTGCCCGTCAGCTCCGGGAGGATATTGCCACCAAATCAAGTCTGATGCTCGGGCTCGGTGAGACGTATGATGAGATTTGTCAGGGCATGGACGACCTCAGGGAACACGGGGTGAGTATTCTCAACCTCGGTCAGTACCTGCAGCCCTCCCGCACCCATTTGCCGGTGCAACGGTACTGGTTGCCGGAAGAGTTCGCCCAACTCCGGGAAGAAGCGCTGGAACGGGGCTTTGTCCATTGTGATGCCGGACCGCTGGTGCGGTCGTCCTATCACGCTGGGGCGGGCTACGAGGAGTATCGCCGGAAGTTCCATCCGTTGTACCGGGAGTAGCCCCCGGCGGCGTGTTCAGGGCCGGGAATCTGCACTGAGCGCTTCGATCCAGTTCAGGACATCGTTAAATGCAATCTGTCGGGTGTCGTGGCGGGCGCCCGGGTACAGGCGGTAATCCACCGGGTTACCCAGCTCTTTCAACCTGGAAACGAAGCGCAGCTGCGTATCCGGCAGGATCACAATGTCGTCGCTTCCCTGGGTGATCAGCGCGGGTACGCCGTGGGGGGTGAGGCCGGTGCGATTTTCCCGGAATACTTCCGCAATGGCCGGAAAATACTGATTGAGCGTCCCCTCCCGCAGGGCCCGCAGAAAATCGGGTTGCAGCAGTTCCTCCGGCCGAGACGGGTAATAGCTCTGCATTCCGCCGACACACTGCCTGGTTGTGTCCTGTTCCAGCAGGCGGGCCCACTCCGGCTGAAGGATCCGGTTCGGGTCGATCCGATTTGGACCGTAGATCTCCACCAGCGCCTGGGTCAGCATCGGTGTCAGACTGGGATAGGTGAGCAGCATCGGCTCAATCTCGGTGGTCGCGCCGTACCCGATTACCCCGTGAAGGGGAAGCCCCCGAGCGAGCAGGTGGTTGCGATCGGCGGCAGCGAAGATCGCGTGGCCGCCCTGGGAGAACCCGGCAGCCACTCGAGTGTAACCCTGGATCCCCTCCGGGAAAGCGGGCCGAATCCATCGGTCCACAGCGTGCAGCGCGTCAAAGATGATTCTCGCCTCGCTCTCGGCGTGAAAGTAGGGCTGTACGTAGGTCCAGTCCTCGAATCCCAGGTAGTCCGGCAGGATTCCGATAAACCCCTCTCCAGCCATCGCGAGGGTATGGGCACGGTACAGACCCCAGCGGATCCCCGCAATGTGTTCCCGGGAAGGACGGCACGGCTCGATGAGTCCCGTTGTTCCCGGCATGAACAGATAGACCCCGCGTATTTGAGATTCGTTCAGCTGCGGCACAAACACCTGTACCCGGACATCCGTGGGGGTGCCGTCGTGGTAACTGGACCTGATGCGCAGCTCCTGAACATCCACAGCATTTCCGGCCGGTCCGCGGGAGTAGCCGGAAAAAAGCGGCGCCACGAACCGGTCGATGTCGTTCGGAGAAAGAGAGGGCTCCGGTGTCACCCGAACAATCTCGATCGACAAGACAGGAGCCAGCGTCACAACCAGCAAAGCGAGAACGGCAGTAAAGCGTGGTGTTGTTTTCTTCACGAAGCAATGATACCGCGCTCCTTCCAGAGTCCACAATACTGTGCCCGTTCCACTGTTACCGGCCCCTGTTCTTGAAAAAATGTGGTTGCCGCCATATGCTGGGGCGCTGTCGGGAAAGGGGTCGTCGTGGGTCGAGTTGGAACCATTGCTGGTGTCGTAGTATTTTTTCTTTTTTCGGTTGCCGGAGTCAGCGGTCAGGACGGACTGTACGCGCCGGTGCGTCCCGAGAATACCGCTTTCGTCCGCGTTGCGTCTCTGGTTGTTGCGGAGCCACTCCTGATCGGCTCGGTACGGTTCCCTGAACTCTCTGTGGGTGATGTGACTCCGTATCGCCTCATTCCGGTGGATGGTTACGTCCTCGGGGGACGTGGTGGGACGTTTTTTACCCCGGAAGCGGGACGTTTCTATACCGTTATTCGCTACAGAGATCCGCGTTTCCTGGTAATTGACGACGAGGCACACAACGATCGTGCCCGTTCGCAGATAAATCTCTATAATTTTACCGACCAGCCCCTCTCGCTTCGGGCCCTCCGGCCTGCCGGGACGATTTTTGAGGCGGTACCGCCTGGAACCCGAGACTCCCGGTCTCTGAACGCGATCACCGCAGACTTTCAGGTGTTTAACGGTGAGGTCCCATACGGGGGTGTTCACACAGTCCACATGCTTCGTGGCGGGTCATATTCGCTGTTTGCCTTTGAGTCGACGGACGGAACCGGTGTCACTGTCGCCGTGGAGGCGTCGGTGTCGACGGAGTAGCACAGGTGGTTTTCTCCAGCCCGACCTTCCTTTTCCTTTTTTTACCGATTTTTCTTGCCGTCTACTACCTGCTCCCGTTTACGAAACGTTCACCATGGATACTCCTGGCAAGCTGGGTTTTTTACGGGTGGTGGCGGCTGGACTTTCTGCTCCTCCTCGTCGGCTCCTCGTTTGCTGCGGCGTTCGTCGGGCGTCGCATCCACGACGCTGCAAACACACGGGTTGCCGGATTCTGGATGGCAGGCGGCGTCACCTCGGCGCTGGGGCTGCTTGGATACTTCAAATACTACAATTTCGGGTTGGATACCCTCTCTGTAGTCCTGCAGAGCTTCGGTACAGCCCCTCTTGATCCCGGCACGGTGATTTTGCCAGTGGGAATCTCGTTCTATATCTTCCAGATCATCAGCTACATCGTCGACGTGTACCGCGGCAGTGCACCCGTGGGGCGGTCGGCAGTGGATATCGCCGCCTACGTCTCCCTCTTTCCCCAACTGGTTGCCGGTCCCATCGTGCGCTACAACGAAATCGCCGATCAGTTGGTCCAGCGGAGCCACACCTGGGGCCAGTTCAATACCGGGGCACGCCGTTTCATGGTCGGGCTGGCACGAAAAGTGTTGATCGCCGACGCGGTGGCTCCCCTGGTGATCTCGATATTCGCTCATCCCGCACCGGGGTTTATCGCCGGGTGGATTGGTCTGTTCGCCTATTCACTGCAAATCTATTTTGATTTCTCCGCCTATTCCGATATGGCCATCGGAATGGGAAGGATGATGGGGTTTTCCTTCCCGGAGAACTTCAACGCTCCCTACCACAGCCGATCCATCACCGAGTTCTGGCGACGCTGGCACATGACGCTCTCTGCGTGGTTGCGGGACTACCTCTATATTCCGCTGGGCGGCAGCAGAACCGGTTCCCGACGCACAGTGGTAAACCTCCTTACCGTCATGGTTCTCGGCGGCCTGTGGCACGGTGCCTCCTGGACGTTCGTCTTCTGGGGCCTCTGGCACGGTCTGTGGCTCGTTCTTGAGCGGACGTTCCTCCAGAAATCCAACCGCCTGCGCACACTGACGGTCGTACTTTTCGGATGGCTCCTGTTTCGGGCAGAGAGCGTGGCCCAGCTGAGAACCATGATCGCTGCAGTCGTGGGACTCCAGGGATTCGGTGTTCCCGGGGAACTGCTGTGGCAACTCCCAACAGGAGCCATGGTGACCGTCCTTGCGGGTATCGCCATCGCCTGGGTTGAGCCATGGACCTCGACAATACTCCCGGGACTGCGTCGAAGTGTTCTGCCGGTGTCCTTGTTTCTGGTCAGCCTCCTGAGGCTTCTGGCCACGTCATATTCGCCCTTTCTCTACTTTCAATTCTGATGAAGACAATCCCGAACCGCCCTGGCAACCGAAATGTCCGACAGCGACAACGTGAAAATAACGCATCTCCGAACCGCAGGATTACAGGAGCAGCTCTCATCATTGTCCTTGCAGCAGGAACGGTGCTTTGGTCCATCCAAGCGAGCCGTACCCAGCCCCTGCGGACGGTACTGCGCAGTGCTGACAGGACCTCCGTGATTACCGGTGACCTCGCTATGGAAATTGACCAGACGATCGAACGTACTCATCCATTTCAGCGTCCTGCATTGGAGGTGATCGCAGCGTTTCGATACGCCCTCTTCAGGGAAGGAACAGGCGCGGTTGTAATCGGTGAGGAAAATCGTCTCTTCACCCGGGAAGAGTTTGAACACCATCCTGCAGATTCGACGATCCTTGGCGAGCGTATCGCCACTATCCGTTACGTCGAAGCAGAGCTGACCCGATCCCGACAGAACCTGTTGATTCTGGTGCTGCCGTCAAAGGCGCGGGTGCTTCAGCGTTTCCTGCCCTCCCGATGGCGTTCCCTGGCTGACCACTGGCGTTGGGAGGCAGCGCTCCAGGAGATGCGCAGGAACGGGTTGCATGTGATTGCACCCCTGGCAGTTCTGAAGCAGGAGACCTCCAATGAGCCGATGTTTCTGCGTCGTGACACCCACTGGACGCCCTCTGGTGCCGGTGCTGTCGCCCGGGACATAGCGCAGTTTGTGCAACAGAACCGGCTGCTGGACGATGCCCCGCGCCGACCGTTTTCGCTGCTGGCATCTGGGGAGGTTCTCCACACCGGGGATCTGGTGCAGTTTGTACCACTGCCGAAACGCCTCACCTCCCGGATCATGCCGCCGGAGCCACTTACCCCGGTTCGTTCCGTGGACAGGGGAGAGACCCCCGGGGGACTCTTTGACCTCCCGGAAATACCGGTGGTACTCATAGGAACCAGCTTCAGCGCCGGCACTCTATGGAGCTTCCCGGACCATCTCAGAGCCGAGTTGAGCGCGGATGTCCTGGATCTCTCTGAAGAGGGGCGTGGTCCCTTCGCCCCCATGCTGCGCTATCTGGAAGAGGGCCCTCCGGAAGGTGTGGCCCCCACCCTGGTGATCTGGGAAATCCCGGAACGGTATCTTACGCTCCCGGCAGAACCTTGACGACCGGTACCGGGAATCGGTATCTTCTCACGCAATCAGAGAATACAAGTTACCCACAGAGGAACGTTATGGCTAAAGAGGACAAGTTGCGCCCGGAGCATGATGGTGAGCCGGGTGAAGTACAGGACGATGATCAGGAAGAAACATCCGGAAACCCGGGGCCGTCGCCAGGAGACCAGCAGTCAATCCAGCATCCCGACGATACCACCGACGAGCCGGCGGACGAGCCAACGGAAGAATCGGGTGATGCTACCACCGACCTGGTGGCAATGCTGCAGGAAGAAAACTCGGAGTTGAAGAATCAACTGCTCCGAAAGCAGGCCGAGTTCGAGAACTACCGAAAGCGTATGATTCGCGATCGAGAAGAAGCGGTACAGTACTCAAATCGACAGCTCCTGCTTGACTTGACCACGGTCATTGATGATTTTGAGAGAGCAATTGCATCGGCAGATGAATCGCACGATTACGACGCTTTTCATAACGGCGTTGTCCTTATCGAAAAGCAGTTGACCGGAATGCTGGAGCGCAAGTGGGGGCTGAAGCGCTTTGAGTCGGAAGGGCAGGAATTTGATCCTCAACGGCACGAAGCAGTCACCACCGAACCGCGGGAAGATCTGGAGACGTCGGTGGTCCTTGAGGACTACCAGAAGGGTTACACCCTGCACGAACGGGTCTTGCGCTCCGCCAAGGTCAAAGTTTCCATGCCCGCCGGGCAATAGCCGGGCAGGGTAGCAGTAGGACTCACGAACACAAGGAGAGAGAACGATGGGAAAAATAATTGGTATCGACCTGGGAACAACCAACTCGTGTGTCGCCGTCATCGAAGGCGGTGAAGCAGAAGTAATACAGAACGCCGAAGGACAGCGAACCACGCCGTCCATGGTGGCGTTCACCAAAAAGGGTGACAACACTGAACGCCTGGTGGGCCAACCGGCAAAGAACCAGATGGTGACCAACCCGGAAAACACCATATTCTCGGTCAAGCGCTTCATGGGGCGCCGCTACAGTGAGGTCACCGGCGAGATCGGGATGGTCCCGTATAACGTGACCAAGGACGGCAACGACGGTGTCCGAATCGACGTCTCGGGGAAACACCACTCTCCCCCGGAGATCTCCGCCGCGATCCTCCAGAAGATGAAGGAGACCGCCGAAGACTACCTCGGCGAGTCGGTTACCGAGGCGGTCATCACCGTTCCGGCGTACTTCAACGACGCCCAGCGACAGGCAACCAAAGACGCCGGGCGCATCGCCGGGCTGGACGTCAAGCGGATCGTAAACGAACCCACCGCCGCGGCCCTGGCCTACGGTTTCGGCAACATCACCAAGGACGAGAAGATCGCCGTCTACGACCTCGGTGGCGGTACCTTCGACATCTCCATCCTGGAGCTCGGCGACGGCGTCTTCGAGGTAAAGAGTACCAACGGCGACACCCATCTCGGCGGTGACGACTTCGACCAGAAGATCATCGACTGGCTCATCTCCCAGTTCAAGAGCGAGCAGGGGATCGACCTCAGCAAGGACCGCATGGCTCTGCAGCGCCTCAAGGAGGCTGCCGAGAAGGCGAAGAAAGAGCTCTCCAGCACCCAGAGCACCGACATCAACCTGCCGTTCATCACCGCCGACTCCAGCGGCCCCAAGCACATGCAGTACTCCCTGAACCGGGCAACCTTTGAAAAGATGGCCGCCGACCTGGTGCAGCGTACCAAGGGCCCCTGTCTGCAGGCGCTCAAAGACGCCGGCCTCAAGCCTGAGGAGATCGACGAGGTGATCCTCGTGGGTGGATCCACCCGCATGCCCGCAGTACAGCAGATCGTCAAGGACATTTTCAAGCGGGACCCCCACAAGGGAGTAAACCCCGACGAAGTGGTGGCCATGGGAGCAGCCATTCAGGGCGGAATCCTCGGTGGCGACGTCAAGGACATGATTCTGCTGGATGTGACGCCTCTCTCCCTGGGAATAGAGACCCTCGGTGGGGTGTTCACCAAGCTGATTGAGCGAAACACCACTATTCCCACCAAGAAGAGCCGTCCTTTTTCTACTGCTGAAGACAACCAGACCGCTGTCTCCATCCACGTGCTCCAGGGTGAGCGCGAAATGGCCAGCCAGAACCGTACCCTTGGGCGCTTTGACCTGGTGGGAATCCCGCCGGCTCCCCGGGGAGTTCCCCAGATTGAGGTCACCTTTGACATCGACGCCAACGGTATCCTGCACGTGTCTGCCAAGGATAATGCGACCAACAAGGAGCAGAAGATTCGTATCGAGTCTTCCAGCGGCCTTTCCGAGGACGAGATCGAACGGATGGTACAGGATGCAGAGGCCAACGCGGATCAGGACCGGAAGCTTAAGGAGAAGGTCGAGGCTCGAAACGAGGCGGACAGCCTGATCTACAGCACCGAGAAGTCCCTCGTGGATTTCGGGGACAAGGTTACAGATGAGGACCGCAGCGCCATCGAAGCGGCGGTTGCTTCCCTGAAAGAAGTGCTGGACGGCGACGACGCGGAAGAAATCAAGACACGGTCCGAGGCACTCAAGCAGGCGGCGTACAAACTTGCTGAAGAGGCGTACAAGAGCGCCCAGGCGTCTGGTGAGGCCGGTGGCGACCAGTCCGGGGCGGAGGCGGGAGACCAATCAGAGACAGCGTCCGCAGCAGGAAACAGCGGGTCCTACGAAGACGTGGACTATGAAGTGGTTGATGACGACCAGAACGACTGATCCGTCGGAAGCTGGAGAGGGCTGTGGCAAAACGTGACTACTACGAGGTGCTCGGGGTTTCCCGGGACGCCTCGTTGGACGAAATCAAGAAAGCGTACCGCAAAACCGCGGTGGCGAACCATCCGGACCGCAACCCCGGAGACTCCGCAGCGGAAGACCGCTTCAAGGAAGCGGCCGAAGCGTACGAAGTCCTGGCCAACCAGGAAAAGCGACAGGCCTACGATCAATTCGGGTTTGCCGGTGTTGAGGGATTGGGTGGCGCCGGTGGCCCCCAGGGCTTCTCAACGACGTTCCGGGATTTCGAGGACATCTTTGGAGACTTCTCCAACGTCTTCGACTCCTTTTTTGGCGGTGGCAGAGGTGGTGGACGCCGATCCGGTGGCGGGCGCGGTTCCCGCGGCTCTGACCTTCGCTACGACCTGCAGATTTCTTTCACCGACGCGGCATTTGGAACGAAAGTGGAAGTTGCCTACGAGCGGGAAGCCAGCTGTGAAACCTGCAACGGCACCGGTGCTGCATCCGGGAGCGGCAGGAAAACCTGCCCCACCTGTGGCGGCGCCGGCCAGGTCCGGCGCAGCAGCGGGTTCTTCTCGGTAGCCTCGGTTTGCCCAACCTGCCGCGGCGAGGGAACGGTAATCGAGGACCCCTGCAGAACCTGCAACGGCGCCGGTGCGGTGAAAAAGCGGCAGCGAATCAAAGTGACCATCCCCGCAGGTATTGCCAACGGACAGAGAATTACCATCCCCGGTCAGGGCGACGCCCCCCGCGGTGGCGGTACCCCCGGAGACCTCCATGTGGTGGTCCGCATTGAAGCGCACGAGCACTTTGAACGGGAGAACAACGACATCTACTGCGTCATCCCCGTCAGCGTCACCCAGGCAATCCTGGGTGCGGAGATTCAGGTTCCCACCCTGGACGGCAAACGGGTACGCGTGAAAGTTCCAGCGGGAACCCAGAGCGGAAAGATGCTGCGCCTCAAAAACGAGGGGATCCCCGTGGTGAACGGCAATAATCGACGGGGAGACATGTATATCAAGCTCCAGGTCCAGATTCCACAACGAGTCTCCTCGAAGGCCCGGGACCTTCTTAAGTCTTTTGCTGAACTGGAAGGGGAGAACCCCTCGCCGGATCCGATCCCCCTGCGCCAGCTCTGAGCCATCCTGCGCGCTCAGGTGGTCGCGCCGGGGCAAAGGAAAGGTACCCCTCTGGATCTGGAACGACCACCTCCCACTTAACCTGTGACCGCCCGCTGCCGATACCTGTCCCAGGGGGTCACGTGAAACATACTGTACGGATTCTGCAGATCGTTGTTTTTGGTACGCTGCTGCTCTCCATCGTCTCTGCTCAAACCGCTGAGCCAGTTGTAGCCCGGGATAGTGAGGAACCGTTGATCTTTGATGTTCAGCAATACAACTCCAGCTGGATTGTCGGAGATACCAGCGGGGACGGGCAAACCGATTACGCACTCAAACTGGATGATCAGGGTCAAAAAAAGTACGAAGCGGTGGACTACAACAACGACGGCTCCATGGACAACTTCTACTTCTACCGAAACGGGGTATTGCACCGGCAGGAACTGGACACCAATCATGACGGATCGGTGGACCTGTGGATCTTTATGCACGACGGTGTCCGGGTCCGTGCGTATCATCGCGACACCAACCATGACGGTACAGCCGATCTGATTCGTGAGTTTGGCGACGCCTGATCAATGCCCTGGTTGACCAGCCGACACGCGATTCTTGCGGTCCTCGCACGCGGTGGAGGGGGATCCCTCTGCGTTACAGCGGATGCATCGCGACACCCCGGGAATCGTGAGATCATTTCACAGTGTCGCACCGCAGGGATCGCCATCAAAACGGTCAACCAGAAGTGGCTTCGGGATACCGCCGGTTCCTCTGCCCGTGGCATCGCTTTTGAGCTGCGGGATGCCGGGCCGGGAGAGTCCGGTGGTGCGGTGGTACTGTCCAACTGGTTAAAAGAACATTCTGGTGAGACCCCAACCGGACCGATCCTTGCCCTGGACCACATAACTGATCCTCATAATCTTGGTGCGATCCTGCGTACCGCCCATCTGCTCGGGGTCCCTCTGGTGATTCTGCCAGCCCGCCGCAGCGCTCTCGCTGGAGATGTGGTCTACCGGAGTTCTGCCGGTGCCGCGGCGATGGTCCCCACCGCGGTGGTCCCCAACCTTCGCACCGCACTGGAAGAGTGCAAGCGTGCGGGCTGGTGGATTTACGCAGCTGACGCCGGCGGTGAGTCCCTCCACGTGGCAACGATTGACTCCCGGGCGGTTATCGTCCTGGGAGCGGAAGGCACCGGAGTGTCCCGGACGATCAGGGAGGGGGCGGACGTGGTCCTCACCATCCCGGACGACGCCCCCGGGGGAACCACAGTAGACTCATTCAACGTCTCCGTGGCCGCGGGAATCGTGATGTATGAACTGTTCAGGCGGCGGATAGCCGGTCAGTAGTGGCTCAGCAGTCAATTCCGAAAAAACGGCAACTGTTCTGATACAGTGCTTCCGAAAACTCCTGCTCATCCATACCCCGCAGCTCCGCGAGAAATCGCGCTGTTTCCGCCAGATATGACGGCCGGTTCCGCTCGCCCCGGTGTGACGCCGGGACCATGAACGGGCTCTCGCTCTCAATGAGCATCCGGTCCAGGGGCATGTTTTTGGCTGTCTCGTGCAGGTTCCGGGCGTTGCGGTACGTTACGTTACCGGCAAAGGAGATGTATACCGGCAGCTCCAGTGCTTTCTGCGCGTACGCCCAGTTCTCGGAAAAACAATGAAGAACGGCTCCCCGGGATGGCATTTTTTCCCGAAGAATCTCCAGAACATCACTGCCGGCGTCGCGATTGTGGATCACAACCGGCTTGTTGACCCGGGAAGCGAGCTCCAGCTGACGCACGAACAGTTCGATCTGGGAGTCTTTGTCGCCGAAGCGACGGTAGTAGTCCAGTCCGGTCTCACCGATGGCCACAA
Organism: Spirochaeta sp.; assembly: GCA_007117185.1. Lineage (GTDB taxonomy): Bacteria > Spirochaetota > Spirochaetia > DSM-27196 > Alkalispirochaetaceae > Alkalispirochaeta. The sequence continues at coordinate 12,167 of SKHA01000012.1, forward strand.
CTTTCGGCAGGCTGAGGCCCTTCTCGATCAGCGACTCCCAATCCTTGCCGGGGTTGGTGACCTCTGACGGAGACACCCCAACCGCAAAATAGACGTTGCTGGCGGTCCGCAGGTTTTCGTGAACGGAAAAGAAATCGCGGACGTTATTGCAGATGCTGAGAATTCCAAGTATGTCTTCGTGCCGGGCTTCCTGCACAACAATAAGCTGTTCTATCGGGTCTTCATCAATCAGCCCGATGTGGGCGTGAGTATCAAATAGTCTCATCATGGTTCCAATACAAGGCAAGGAAATACGTATTGGGAGAAAGATACCACCCTCTATCCACAACGTCAAGGAATGGCGCCTTCCGTTGACCCCCGGTTATCCCTGTGATAAGGTTTGCGGATATGGGAGGAAAGAGGTCCGACGCATCAAACATGAAGCCGGGTCTGTTTCGTCGTGTAGTTTCGGCGCTGACTCAGCGGCTCACGATCATGTTTGTGCCGCACACCGAGCGTCGGGTCGTCCACTTTCACGTAAACCTCCTGGTATTGATCTTTGCCGGGGTTCTCTTCGCCGGTATTCTTGTCGGTTTTATGTATCTTTCCAGTATCCACATCGCATCAGGTCAGGTTATTGATGACCAACGGCAGGTAGTCGAATCCAGCCAGGCAAATCTTGACGCTGTCCTGCAGGAGATTCGTAACGTCGTTCGGGTAGCCCGATCGTTTGATATGGAACTTGCTGAGACGGTGAACGCCCTGGGGCTGGAGGTAACTGACGAGAGCGCCCCTTCCGGGCTGTCCCGGGGAGATCTGGCGGATTTTTTCGACCTGCAGGTTGTCTCGGAGGAGGACCTCCGGGAGATCCAGGATCTGCAGTCTGTCGCCGGGATGTTAAGTCAGTCAACAGAGCCCCTGCGGAACGTTCGTACGATCCTGCAATCCCAGCAGAACCTCCTCGCGGATATTCCCAATCTGTGGCCTGTGGCCAACGGCTTTGGCCGGGTGACCATGGAGTTCGGTCCCAACATCCATCCCATTACCGGTCAGTGGTATCTGCATAAAGGGATCGATATCGCCGGGCCTCCGGGGACGCCGGTCCTGGCCAGCGCCAATGGTCGTGTGGTCGAGATGGGTTACGATCCCGATTACGGACTCTACGTGATGCTGCGCCATAAATACGGATTCCGGACGCGATACTCCCACCTGCAGACCATTACCGTACGGGAGGGGCAGGACGTGATACAGGGTGAGTCCATCGGAACGCTGGGAAACACCGGGATCTCGACGGGCCCCCATCTGGATTTTATCGTCATGCTGGGGACGGATGTGGTGGATCCGGCGGCATTCCTGAAGATCAGCACCGACTTCACCCGTGCGGGTATGGAAACGAGGTAATACGTGGCAGGAATCGAATCAACCCTGATCAACTCCATCATCGGTGCCGGTACCTTTTTCAAGGGGCAACTTACCGTTTCCGGGTTGATGCGTGTCGACGGTGATATCAGTGGGTCGATAAAGACCAACGGGCGGGTGATCATCGGCAGAACCGGGCGGGCAGACTGCACCATTGACGCTGCAACTGTGGTGGTGGGGGGAGTCTTTCGGGGCACTCTCTATGCCTCTGAAAAGGTGATCGCCCTGGAGAGCGCGATCATCCTCGGGAATATCTTCGCCCCGCGGATCGTGGTTGAAACCGGCGTCATTATCGACGGAGCGATGCACGTACGCGGCGTTGGAGACAGTCGGGATCACGGTCCTGGTGGCGACCGCGATGGGCGTGAGGCCGTCATGGAGGGCCCCCGCCGGGGCGGACGAACCCACCGCCGGCGCAGCGGACGGCGTAGTGTTCCCCTGGAGAACCTTTGAATGGAGCCGATTCGTCCGGATCGATCCCGGGAGTGGCGCAACCGCCGCCGCGGATCGTCCGATGCGGCATCAGCCGGGGCGGCACATGCTGGTGGTTTTGCCCAGCGCATGCATCCCCTGGATCCCACCGGGTCTGACCAGGTGACTCCGTCCGAATCCGGTGAGGTTTCTTTTCTGGGAATTCCCGGTGTGGACGAGCCGACAGAGCGACTGTTCGACGCGGTGCACTCAGCGGGACAGCGGCTGGTTGACCAGCGCACCTACACCGCGGCGTTGCAGTATCGCGAAGCGATTCGGCGCTTCCTGCAGAAGGTGATGCCCGATGCCAATATGGTCGTTCTGCAGGAATCGAATCGTGATATACTGAATCGCAAACGATACTACCTGCTGACCGAAGTGAACCGTTCCGTGGATCGACTTGTTCAGGGATTGCTGCAGACTCAGGTGCAGCAACTGGATATTCTCTCACGGCTCGAAGAGATCGAAGGTCTTCTGGTGGATCTTCTGCAGTAGCATGGCAAGGAGCGAGACGTGAATCTGGTAGTTCGGAATCAGCATACCCGGGAAACTGACTTGTGTGATGTTGGTGACCTTGAGGTTGAGCAGCACAGCGAAGTCGTCTACAACAGCCGGCACGGCATTGATCTCGGTCTGGTCATCGGGCCGGTTTCTCCTGACCAGGAAAAGAATTATCGCGAGCGGTACAACGTACAGAGAATCGCCACCGAGGAAGACGTTCGTCGCTGGCGAGAGCAGCAGGCGCAGGCTCATGAGGCGGCGCAGGTCTGCGCTCAGCGGGTCGCGTTCCATCGCCTGGATATGCGTGTGGTCAGCGCACATTACCTGCTGGACCGGTCCAAACTGCTGTTCTTTTTTGTCTCGGAGCATCGTGTTGACTTTCGTAATCTGGTTCGGGACCTGGTAAACACGTTTCGCATCCGCGTGGAGTTGCGCCAGATCGGCGTACGTGATGAGACCCGCATCGTCGGTGGCATCGGGATCTGCGGTCGCCGGCTGTGTTGCAACGGCATATCTGATCGTCTGGAACCGGTCTCCATTCGCATGGCCAAAGATCAGAACTATTCTCTGAATTCAATGAAGGTCTCCGGTCCCTGCGGACGACTGCTGTGCTGCCTGGCCTACGAGCACCGTTTTTACCAGGAGGAGCGAAAACGCTATCCCCGGGAAGGTGCGCTGGTTGAGGTAGGTGAGGATACCCTGAGGGTTCAGGAGATCAATGTTCTCACCGGGCAGGTGCGGCTCTCCGGGGGAGCCGGTCAGGGCACCAGCGTGCCGATCTGTGCCCTGGAGCGTCGGGGTGGAAAGGGGCGCTCCCGCTCACGAGCGGACTGGCAGGTGAACCAGAACGGCTGTCCCGCAACAGCACTGGCGCTCACTGATTTTCAAACTGAAGATGATACAGAGTAGCGTAGAGGCCGTGTTGCTTCAGCAGCTCGTCGTGAGTTCCCGTTTCTACCAGCACCCCTCCCGATAGAACAAGAATGCGGTGAGCGTGGCGGATCGTTGAAAGGCGATGGGCCACAACCAGCGACGTTCTACCGCCGGTGACCGTCTCAAGGGCTCTCTGCAACAACCGTTCTGTCTCGCTGTCAATGCTTGACGTAGCTTCATCGAGAACGATCACCGGAGGGTCATGAACGAGAACCCGGGCGAATGAGATCAGCTGCCGTTGACCGCTGGAAAGATTTCCACCCCGTTCCTCCAACTGTGTATCCAGTCCGTCAGGCAGTCCGCGGATAAAATCGGCGATCTGCACCGCTTGGCAGGCGTTCCAGACGATCTCGTCGGTTACGGCGGTTCCCAGGGTGATGTTGTTGCGAATCGTATCATCGAAGAGAAACACGTCCTGTTGAATCTGCTGTACCGCCCGACGAAGGTCAGCCAGGGGATACTGCCGGATGTCCGATCCATCCAGCCGAATCGCTCCGCCCTCGGGATCCCACAGTCGGGTGAGCAGGTTGATGATCGTTGTTTTCCCCGCTCCTGTGTAACCGACAATGGCGATAAACTGCCCCGGCTCCGCATCGAAGGAGAGACCCTGAAGCACCGGTTCGTCCTCCTTGTAAGCGAAGTGAACCCGGTCAAACTGGATCCTCCCGCGAACGGTACCGGTGAGGAGTGGGGTAGTGCCGCTGTCGGAGATCTTGTCTTCCTGGTCCAGCAGATCAAAGACACGCTCGCTCCCTGCCATCGCGCTCTGCAAGACAGTAAACTGCTCGGAAATGCTCATCACCGGCATATAGAAGCGTCGAATCAGGTTGGTGAACGCGATAAGAACGCCAAGAGACACGAGGTCCAGCTCCAGAAGCCACGCTCCAAGAAGAATAACCGCTGCCGTGGAGATGCTGGCCAGAAAGTCCACCAGCGGGCGGAAGACGGCGAAGACGTACATCTCCCGGATCTGCGCTGCCAGCAGAGACCCGTTGCGCTCCTCAAACTCCCGTCGACTGCGCTCCTGCTGTACGAAAAGCTGAACCAGCGAAATGCCCGAGATGTATTCCGAGAGATACGCGTTGACTCGACTGACCGCTTCGCGTACCTGCCGGTATACCCGCCGTGCCTGTCGGCGAATAACGTTGGTGAGAACGATTACGGGAAGCATTGTCACCAGTACAAATCCTGCAAGGCGGGCGTTCAGGGTGAACATTGTGATGACCACGGCGATCATCAGACTCACGTTGCGAGCCAGTTCCGAAAGTACCGAGGTGAACAGCTCGTTGATCGTTTCCACGTCGTTGGTCACCCGGGTGACCAGTTTCCCCACCGGCTGGGTGCCCAGATACCCGAGATTCTGTTCGACGGTGTGGCGGAAGAGACGGATCCGCAGGGCATGCATCACCAGCTGGCCGGTATACGCCGTCAGATAGACCTGGCCGAAACTACCGGCCAGGACGAGAATCAGCACCGCAAGAAAGTACATGACGTAACGACGCAACGTCGAAAGGCTCTCTACCCTCAGGGCCTGCCGAGCTTCCTGGTCCAGCTGCGAGATCGCGCTGTCAGGCACCGCCCACAGAGAATCACCCCGCAGGTGGGGCAGGTCACGCAGTTTCTCTTCCAACCCCGTCTGCAGCTGCACCGTTTCATCCCGGAAGACACTGTAACCCTCGGTCCCTACCGCACCGCTCTCGCGCAGCTCCTGTCTGGCCGCCCTGGGCAGGCGATCCAGCTCCTGCTCGCGGATGAACACCTGCCCATTGATCGTCTCCGTTTCTGAGAGTCCCTGCAGCTGCGCAGGCAGCGGCGAGGTTGCCGTGACCCAGGACTCAAGAATGACCCGGTCCACCGTCTGTTGAATGAGCACCGGTACGAGCATCTCTCCCACGGTGGCGATGACAAGAAAGAAGCCGGCCACGGCAAGATGTCGCCAGAATGGCCTGGCCAGGCCGGCGATGCGCTTGATGAGTCGGTGGTCGTAGCTGGCGATTATCTTCTCGTCTGCCGGTAGTTCGATCATTGCGCTTGCTCCGCTTCAATCTGCTGCAGCAGGTAGATGTCCTGATACAGCCCTTCCACAGCGATCAGCTCCTGGTGTGTTCCTTCCTGAATCACCCGCCCCTCGTGCATGATCAGCACCCTGTCGGTGCGTCTCAGGGTGGAAACACGGTTCGAGATGATAATCGTGGTCTTTCCGTGTCGTTCCTGATAGAGCCCCTGGAGAATTCGGTCCTCTGTGCGGGTGTCAACAGCGGAGAGGGCATCATCGAGCACCAGAATGGGTGGGTCCCGCAACAACGCTCTGGCGATGGCGATGCGTTGACGCTGCCCCCCTGAGAGGGTTACGCCGCGCTCACCCACGACTGTTTCCCATTGATCGGGAAACTCCAGAACCTCCTCGGCAACGGCGGCGATCCCGGCAGCCCGCAGGACCGCTTCATCGCTGCTGTCCGGTCGGGTAAAGCGGATATTGTTCCGTACCGTAGCCGAAAAGAGAAACGTATTCTGGGGAACCAGACCGAAGAGAGAACGCAAGCGGTCAAGATCCCACTCCCGCACGTCAACACCCCCGACCCGGACAGCTCCCTCGGATGGGTCGACCAGGCGTGTCAGGGTGTTCAACAGAGTGGTCTTGCCGCTACCGGTTCGACCGAGGATACCGAGGGTCTCTCCCTGCCGCAGGGTCAGACTCACCCGGTCTACCGCTGGTGACATCTGCGGGTCGTAGCGGACGGTCAAATCCGTGATGGTGATTCCTTCAGCCAGATCTCCGATACGGGGGTTTTCGATGACCGGGGGACCCGACGGGGTCTGGAGTATTTCATTGATGCGCTGCATCGAAGCGGCGCCGCGCTGGAGCATGTTGACGGTGAAACCGGCGCCCA
>SKHA01000112.1 GCA_007117185.1 Spirochaeta sp.
CCACCCCGGATCTGATGAAGCTGCAGGAACAGTTGCTGTTCAGGGACTACGCACCAGTTCGTTTTGGTCCGGATCTGGGAATCACCCTGGGAATCCCCAGGGCCCTGGATTTCTTTCAGAGCATGCCCTTCTGGCGCAGCTTCCTGACGTCGGTCGGATTCAACGTGGTCCTCTCGGGAAAGAGTACATACCCGCTCTTTGATAAGGGACTGAAGTGCGTCCCCTCGGACACGGTATGCTTTCCCGCCAAACTGGCCCACGGTCACGTGCAGGACCTGATAACCAAAAAGGTAGACCGGATTTTCATGCCCATGATGGCCCGGATGCCCCTGGAGAACAAGACCGCCAAAGAAAACTACATGTGTGTCGTTGTCATGGGATATCCCCTGGTCATCCAGCACTCGGACGAGCCGGAGGAGAAGCACAACATCCCCCTGGACAACCCGATCTTTCATTGGTCGAGCAACAAGATACGGGACACGCAGATTCTTCAGTTCTTCGGTAAGACGTTCGGTCTCTCCGAAAGCCTCATTCGCAAGGCTCTGAGCCAGGCCGACCAGATCTTTCAAGGGTATCAGGACCGGCTTCACCAGGAAGGCCGGAAGGTGCTGGAAAGCCTGAAAGGTACCAGAGATTTTGCCGTTGTTCTGGCCGGACGGCCGTACCATGGCGACGGGCTCATCAACCACGACCTGTCGCGACACTTCACCTCTCAGGGTATTCCCGTCTTTACCATGGATTCTCTGCCTGATCTGCACAAGGAAGACGTTTCTCCAACCAGGATGGAGTCGATCGTCCCCTACCATACGCGCATGCTGGGAGCGGCACTGCAGGTGTCGCGGAATCCCCATCTGGAACTGGTGCAGATCGTCAGTTTCGGCTGCGGGCACGACGCGATCATCTCCGACGAAATAACCCGGATGCTGAAAAAAGAGGGCGACAAGGAGCTTCTGGTCCTGAAACTCGACGAGGGTGAAAATCAGGGACCCCTGTCGGTGCGGGTTAAGAGCTTCATCGAAACGGTCCGGACCAAACGGGCCCACCACAGCTTTCGGTACGAGTTCAAGGACCTGCGCCTGCGCGTCCAGGACGCGTTCCAGGCCAAGTTCGAGAAGGGCGACAAAAAGCGGCGCACGATCCTCGCGCCAAACCTCTCGCCGGGATTCTCCCGGCTCATAACCCGGGTTGTGCAGAAAGACGGCTACAACCTGATTGAGGTTCCCCTGGCTGACGAACGGGCGATCGAGCTGGGCAAACGCTACGTGCACAACGACATGTGCTACCCCGCCCAGGTAAACATGGGGGAACTGCTGCGGGAACTGGAAACGGGAAAGCACGATCCGGACACCACCGCCATTGCCCTGGCAAAGAACTGCGAAGAGTGCCGGGCAGGGCAGTACTCGGTCATCGGCCGGAAGGCCCTGGACGATGCGGGGTACCATCAGGTGCCGATCGTCACCACCGGCGGGGACGGCAAGCAGATGCACCCCGGATTCAAGGTGGGATCCCGGTTCCAGCTGCGGATGCTGTATGGGATCGCCATGCTCGACCATCTTGAAGGGATGGTTCGGCGAGTTCGGCCGTACGAAGCGGTCCCCGGCGATGCTGACCGGGTCTACGAGATGTATTTGGATCTGATATCCCGGGACATTCCCCTTTCCCGCGCCCGGGCCCTGACCCACTTCGACGATGCTATCGACGCGTTTAATCGGGTTCCCCTGCAGGAGGTGCCCCGCAAGCCTCAGGTTGGGATCATCGGGGAAATTCTGTTGAACTTCCATCCGGCCTCCAACGGCTACCTGGAGAAATACCTGGAAGACAACGGAATGGAAGTGCAGCTGCCAACGCTGCTGGACTTCTTTCGTCGCCGGACCATCGCCGACAAGATCAAAAATCAGCGGCAATGGGGCGATTTCCCCTTGCTCGGTACATTTTTTTACGGACTGCGGGATTCGGTTTACGGCAAGGCCAACGACGTGGTGCACGAACGAATGAAACAGTTCAAGTTCTACACGGGCTACGCAAACACCTACAGCCTGATCAAGAACGTTGAAGGAATGGTGGACGCGACCTACATCGGTGGTGAGGGCTGGCTTATTCCCGGTGAGATCATTCAGATGATTCATCACGGGGTCGATTCCTTCGTCATCGTCCAACCCTTTGCGTGCCTGCCGAATCACATCACCGGTCGAGGTCTCATCAAGGCTCTGAAGAAGCGCTTCCCCCACATCACGCTGATCGCCCTGGACTACGACCCTGATACCAGTTTTGCGAACATCGAAAACCGATTGCAGATGCTCATCATCACCGCCCGGGAGCGGAGAAAGGCGATGGCACTCCATTCCAGGAGCGGTCAGATGGCCAACATCGCTGGGGAACCGATCTTTTGAGACTGGTGGATAGACGATGCTGTGGGCTTTGAAGAGCTGACGCGACGTTTCCCAGCGTACCCTCGTTATGTGCGCCTCCGTACAGAACTCCAGGAAGGACACCGTTACCCTTGGGCACAGGAGGACGGCGATGAAAAGGGGGATCGAGGTGCACCATCTCACCAAGGAGTACCCGGGTACCGACGTGCCCGCAGTACACCAGGTGACCTTCGCGGTTGCGCCGGGAGAAGTTGTCGGGTTGCTTGGGGCCAACGGCGCCGGAAAGACGACGATCATGAAGGTCCTGGCCACGTTGCTCCGGCCAACTGCGGGGACCGTTCGGGTGGACGGGTTCAATACCGTTGGTGCGTCCCGGGCGGTGCGCTCCCGGGTGGGGATGCTCTTCGGCAGCGACTCCGGGCTGTACGAACGACTCAGCGGGCGTGAGAACATCAGGTATTTCGCGGATCTTCACGGTGTTGAAACCGGGACACGGGAGGTGCGTTTCTCCCGTCTGGCTGACCTTTTTGGCCTGCACAGCTTTGCTGATCGCCTGGTGGCAACCTGCTCCACCGGGATGAAACAGCGCATCGCTCTTGCCCGGTCGGTGATTCACGACCCCCCGGTTCTGATCCTGGACGAACCGACCAACGCGCTGGACATCGCTACCACCACGGTGGTGCATCAGTTTATATCCTTGAGCCGCAACGAAGGGAAAGCGGTCATTCTGTCGAGCCACGACACAACCGAACTTGAGAACCTCTGCGACCGAGTCCTGTTGATTGACGCCGGAACGATCGTCGATGACGCGCGGCGGGGAAGGGATTTCGGAAGATCAACCGGGCTGTTGCGGGAGCGCCTGCTGGCGATGGATGGTCTCTGCCGATGAGAACGTCTGCCCTGGAAGTGGTTCGGGAAACGATGGTGGTATTTCGCAAGGAGATCCGGGAACTCTTTCGCGACTACCGGACAATCCTGGGGTCGCTGGGGGTCCCGCTGGTGCTCTTTCCCGTTCTGGCGATGATTCTCTCCTTTGGCGGACAGTCCGGAGGCTTGGGGACCCCGACTGAGGTGCTGGTCACCGTATCCGGTCCGGGTTCCCGGGAAATTTCCGAGTTTTTTCGCAGTCGCGACGAGCTGAGGCTGGTGGAACTCACCGGTGCATCGCCGCTGCGCCACGCCATTGCCAACGGTAGGATGGACGTCGCGGTAGATTTGGGGGGCACACCCCTGATTGCGGTGATCTTCGACAACACCAGCCACCGCTCTTCCACGGCGGCGGAACTGATCATCGATCTGCTGAATGCATACCTGGGAGGTTCCGCCGCAGTGGAAGGGAACGGGATCGCCCTGGCGCCGTTGCATTCCCCTGCGGCCGGCGCGGGGACCCTGATCATGTCGTTTCTTCTTCCGGTAATCGTTCTTGTCGCTGCGGCGATCGGGCCCCTGGCCAGCGCTGCTGACCTTGGTGCCGGTGAGAAGGAACGCCGCACCCTGCAGTCGCTGTTCGGCAGCCCGGCGCGGAGGTCTTCCATCCTGTCTGGAAAGTTTCTGGCTGTTGTGGTAATGGCTTTGGTTGGAGTGATCGCTTTTTTTGCCGGTAGCGGTCTTGCCTGGTTCGCCACGCGCTCAGTCACAGAAGGTGTTGAGTTGATCCTGACCGCGCGAATGGGGTTCCTGATTGCGTACGTTGCGTTTCTCTCTGCGCTGACATTTTCTGGGATCGAGCTTCTTATTAGCATATACGCCCGCTCATTAAAAGCGGCCCAGACGTTCTGTGTACCTGTGCTGATCCTGGCCTCTGCTGCCGGATACGCTACAGTGCTGGTTGATCTGCGTTCGCCTGCTCTGTGGTATTACCACGTCCCGCTGCTTAACCTGGGGCTACTCGTCAAGGGAGCAGTCTTGAACGTCCTTCAGCCTGTCCAGATGGCGCTGGTCTCGTTCTGGGTTGGTGTCTACGTTCTGGGCGCGTTCGCCCTCGGACGGTGGCTGGTGAACCGCGAGGCGGTGTATCGCACGGTGTAGCGGGATGCCTCTGTGCGCCAGCGAACAGACTGCCCGTTCACCTGTGCGCTACCTTGAGATATGTGGTGCGGGTAATCGTGCTGTCTGAAACGCTCTCATCAGAGGAAAGGAGGTCTACATGAGTTTTGTAATCGGTGCTTTGGTCATCGTCATTCTGTTGGTTATTGTGTTGAGAATCGTCTAGTGCCGGGACGACAATGCGGTCTTACTGCTCCATGGTATCTGGTAAAAGTCGTCTGAACTCGGACCTGACCACCTCGTAGCACTCGCATACCCGTTCTTCAAGGCCGGGTCGGTCAATGACGGTGATTTTTCCGCGTTGATACCTGATGAGCCCTGCCTGTTGGAGCTTGCCCGCTGCCTCGGTTACCCCTTCACGTCGAACCCCCAGCATGTTGGCGATCAGCTCCTGGGTCATGGAAAGCTCGTTGGAGGGAAGCCGGTCCAGGCTCAGGAGCAGCCAGCGGCACAGTTGCTGGTCCACGGTGTGGTGGCGGTTACAGACGGCGGTCTGGGCCATCTGGGTAAGCAACGCCAGAGTGTAGCGCAGCAGAAGATGCTGCAGCGGCCCGGACTGGTCAAACTCTTTTCGAAGAGCTTTGGCCTTCAGGCGATACGCTTTTCCCTCGCTCTGGACCACGCCGCGGTTCGGCATCGTCTCGCCCCCCAGAAAGAGGGCAATCCCCACCACGCCTTCCCTGCCCACGATGGCAATCTCCGCGGATGACCCGTCCTCCATCACGTACAGAAGGGAGACGATCGCCGTTGTGGGGAAGTAGATCCAGTCGAGTTGTCCGCCGGACTCGTAGAGAACCTCTCCCAGGGTCAACGAGACCGGTTCGAGGTGCAGTAGCAGCGTGCCGTACACTTCCGCTGGAAGAACGGATAGCAGGCCGTTTTGGCGTGGGTCAGGCTGGGACGCCGCAGGTGAGCCCTCAGGTTTTTTGCCCATTTGCGCAAGTATTCCGGGTGGTACCGATTTTGTCAAGAATTCGAGGGGTGCTTGA
>SKHA01000172.1 GCA_007117185.1 Spirochaeta sp.
GGGCGAACTGGGCGGCGCACGCTGCCGCTTCTGCTACCCGGCCGATGGTCCCCTCGGCGATGACCACCTGCACGGGCATCCCGTTGGGGTAGCGGAGGTTCTCCTCGAAGAGTTTCTTTGCTGCCTGTGCCATCTTCATCGTCTGTTCTTCAAGGCTTTCCCGGACACCCCCGAGGCGACCGTCGATGGTGGGGCGGATTCCAATTTTGGGAAGATCTCCCTGAAGGCGCTCCACAGGCTGATTTTTTGTGATCTGACGTGTTTCTGGCATGTTCTCTCTCCCTTGCCGGTCATGTAATCGATTACAACGGTCAGTATATACCCGATTCGGCCTCAGCGCAACGGAAAAACCAGGCAGCCCCGGCGAAACCAGACGGCACGGTAGACTTTTTCCATGCTCCCTGTTACTACCTCTGATCATGATCGGCCCATTGCGATTCCGGAGGGCAACGTTGACGGCGGTGCTGCTCCGGCTGATACTGATATTTCCCACACCAGACATCGCCGCTGATGAGGTGGTGCAGATATGTCCCGATGTGGTTCTCCCTGCGGCGCCACCAGAGATTCGACATGCCCGGGCAGCGGTGCTCATGGACCACCGCACCGGGACGGTGCTGTACGCCCGCAACCCTGACGAGCCTCGTGTGCCGGCGTCGCTGACCAAACTGGTTGCGATTTATACTGCCCTGGACGCGGCACGACAGGGGGAGTTTGACCTGGACAGCCCGGGTCCGATATCCCCCTCGGCGTATGCCTCTGCGGTTCCTCCCGGTAGCTCCCTTATGTTTCTGGGACCGGAACAGACCGTTGACGGGTGGGATCTGCTCCGCGGCCTCGCCATCTCCAGCGGCAACGATTCCGCGGTGGAGGTAGCCCTGCGGGTCTCCGGATCAGTTGGAGCGTTTTCGAACCGCATGAATCGAGTAGCCCGCGATCTGGGGTTTCAGGGGATGTTTTTCGAGGAACCTGCAGGGCTGAGCCCGGGAAATCGGGTCACTGCACGAGAGATGGCTCAGTTCAGCCGTCTTCTGCTGCAGGAGTGGCCCCGGACGGTGGAACAGCTGTTCAGTCTGCCATCCTTCGCGTACCCGGAGGCACGACATTTTTCCGACGGTATCCTTCGGGGCAACACCATCGTACAGGAAAACCGTAACCTGCTCCTCCGTGAGTACCCCGGAGCGGAAGGACTCAAGACGGGCTACACCAGCGCCGCCGGGTACAACCTCGCCGCTTCAGCGGTGCGGGATGAGCGGCGCCTGATCGCAATCGTTCTGGGAGTGGACGGCAGTTCCCATCTCGAGGGCGGGTTGCGGCGAAGTGCCGACGCGACGGAGCTTCTGGATTGGGGCTTCGACAACTTCACGACCCTGGAACCGGTGGTCCCGAGCATTCCCGCCGTCACCATATGGGGCAGCAGGATCCCTGTGCTGGAGGCAGGCAGACCCCTTGTTGACCCCATAGTGGTACCGGTGTCGGCGCTGGGACGGCTGCGTGGAGAGATCATCCTGCCTGAGAATCTGTGGGCTCCCCTGGGTGAGAACGAGGAGATCGGGACGTTGCGGTACCATATCGATGGCTGCACGGTGCTCACCGTTCCTGTCCTCGCAGGCCAGGAGATCCCGGAAGGCTCAGTGTTCCGCAGGATGTGGGACCGCTTGCGGTGGTGGATCAGGTCGCTTCGAAGTGACCGCTGAAAACCCTGACTCGTGGTGAGTCCGGTAATTCAGATCTCCTCGTTATTCTCCAGGGAACTTGTCCGGCGACTCTCGCTGCTCTGACCTCGCAGGTCGAAGAGGGTTCTGAACCCGTCGGCGGCCATTCGATTCCGTAGATTCTCCAAGTGCCGGGCGATCACCCTGGCGGCGTCGGTACGGCTGGACTCATCTACCGGAACGATAGCCAGGGTGGCGCCGGTGCGGATAACCGAGGGGAGGGAGCCTTCCACAAACCCCGACAGGACCGCTGCAAGGTGGGGATTAACCCGACGATAGAGCAGTGAGAGGGTGCCCTTCACGGAAATAATCTCTGCTGCGGCGCGCTCCTCCGGGGTGCCCAGGTCGGTACTGGAGAAGAAATCCGCCCCGGAGAGGATTATCGCCTTGGCGCCGGCCTCGCCCAGTGCCTGCACCAGGGGCTGCATGCCGTAGGGCGTCGCCTGCAACCGCGGCAGTACCGGGAAGTCCAGCCGGGAGGCTACATCACCGGCAATGCGGATGATCTCCCGCTCTATCTGGTCTGCCCGGTGGGATCGAACCCGACGGTATTGCACCGGCCGCAACTCCACCGCAGCGGCACCGGCGTCGCGGCAGCGCGCGGCTAGATCCAGCCAGTCACCGGTTGGGACGTCCTCGATGGACGCGATTACCGGTACTTCCGTCTCGGAGAGCAGATCTTCGATACCATTCATGTACTCGTCGATGTTCATCCGGCGAATCAACCTGCGTGAGATGCGTCGGGCGGAATCACTGCTGTTGTGCCCGGTGATCTCTTCATCGTTCCGGACCCGGTCCAGCCAGGCCGCGTCTAAAGGGGGGAGGATCACCGCCCCGGCGCCGGCGGTTGAAAGGTCCCGAAGCATTCCTGCTGAGGGCAGAGATGAGCGGCACTCGGCGATTACCGGGCTCTTGAGGGCGAGGCCGGCAAATGTCACGTTGAGATCAGCCATTGAGATGTGAGTATAGTTGGCTGGTGTCGGTTCATCAACTGCCTGGCAGGGCTGATGTCGGCAGGGCTGATGTCGGCAGGACGGAGGCGCTCACCCTGACCACCCCTCGGAGAGTGCGCTGCCCCGTCGGAAGGGGTTGCGCACCCCGGAGAGAAGAACCTCCCGGGATCCCTCGACGATGGTGACTCCGTTTCGAGCCCGGGTGACTGCGGTATACAGCAGCTCCCGGGTTATCACGGGAGAGGGCTGGTCAGGTATCACCAGCAGCAGGTCATCGAACTCCGACCCCTGAGATTTGTGCACGGTGAGGCAGAACGCCGTCTCTACCGGGGGCAGGGTGGTGACGGGGTACCCTTTCATCAGTCCGGAGGCACCATCCGGGAAGTACACCGTGAGGCGATCATCTGTGGCCAGGGTGATACCGGTGTCGCCGTTCATCAACCCGGTGGGGTAGTCGTTGCGGGTTACGCTGACTGGCCTTCCGTGGTACCAGCTGGAGCCCGCCCCTGGGAGGTGCGCTTCCATCTCGCGGTTGATCGTCTCGGTGCCCCAGGGGCCGCGGCGCATCGGCGAGAGGATGCGAAACGATGCGAAAGCGTGGTAACAGCGGGCCGGATCGGGCTGCTCACCATCCCTGATTGCCGCAAGGTAGTGGGCGTATCCCTGAAGAGCTGCCCTTCGTACCACCGCGTGAGGCTCCTTCGGCGCGGCAACAACCCGCACCTCGCTGGTCTCGCCATTCATCCCGCCGGGGTCGTCCAGCACCTGAGCAACCCGCTCGCTCTCGCCGTCACGGATCGCTGCGGCAAGGAGGGCGATTTTGCTGGTACGCTGGAAACGAAAGCTCTCTCGAAGAACGATAATTCCCTGGGCCAGGTCGCTTCCGGTGCTGTCTCTCAGCTCCTCCGGGATCGTCTCTCCCGTCAGTGATTCCACCAGCCGGACCGTTTCGTCACGATACCCGCCGGAATCGCTGGTGCGACACAGATCTGACAGGACTGCCCCGGATTCCACCGCCGCCAGTTGGTCCCGATCACCCAGCAGTACGATCCGCGCGGTGGTGGGAAGGGCCTGAAAAAGCTTCGTCATCAGTTCCAGGTTGATCATGGACGCTTCGTCCACCACCACCAGGTCCAGCGGCAGAACGTTTTCGCTGTTGTATCGTCCGCCGCCGCTTCGCGGTGAGATTCCCAGGAGACGGTGAACGGTGGAGACGTCGCCGGGTATTCCCTGACGATACTCCGGTGGCAACAGCTCAACTCCCAGACGGATCGCCTCTTCCATCCGGATCGCGGCCTTTCCCGTTGGTGCTGCAAGGGCGATCCGCAGGGGATGTTTGTCGCCATAATCCCGGGCCAGCGCCCCGGCAAGAGCCAGCAGACGCAGGACAGTTGTTGTCTTTCCAGTACCGGGACCTCCCGTAATGATCGTCAGAGGGCGAAGGGGGGCCAGGGCTGCGGCGATGCGCTGCCAATCCGCTCGTGGCTGTCGCTGTGGAAAGAGGATGTCGCCATGACGACGAATCCTCTCTGGATCGATCGTCTCGGTGCCGGGAGCCAGACGCGCGGCGATGCATTCCCGCAGCTGTTCCTGCGCACAAAACAGCCGGCGAAGGTACACCCGCGGTATGGGTCCATCGGTGAATACCAGCGGTGACGTGCCAGCTGGCGCGGTCTCACGGTGGTCTTTCAGACGGGTGGTCAGCTCCGAAAGGGGCACAGCGGTGAGCCAGTTCAGGGGGCTCTGATCGTCCGAGCCCGGGCCCTGCAGGTCCCGCAGTTCCAGGGCAACATGACCGTCCGCGGTGTGACGACTTGTAATTGCAGCAAGCAGCGGAACAACCGGGTCTGTCTCTGGATGGAGCTCGGCGATGGTGCGTCCCAGCGCCGCGTCAATTCCGCGGATGTGGCCGTGTACCCGCCAGGTAGTCAGGGTGGTCAGAATAGCCTCTGTCACGCCGGTCCTCTCAGTCATCCTGTCTTCCCCCGGAACAGCGCGTCCATGTCCTGTACCAGCTCAGGGGTGATCGGTATGACCGCTCCGCATCCGTCCGGCCCATCCATCCCCCGCAGAAAGGTGTATACTGTAGCGCCAAGATGGAGCCGGGGATCGTACCCGGTGAGTCGCGACGCAAGGTGTCGGTGCAGGGCCAGGTTGTACAGCCCGATCTGCAGGTCGTAGCGTTTTTTCAGGATTGCCCCGGTCATCGCCGCGGCGGTGTAGTGGGCCGCAGTTGGGCCCAGCGTGTTGGACTTCCAGTCGGCGATGCGGTACCGTCCATCATCAACAAAGACCAGATCGATGAACCCCTTCATCAAGCCGCGGACGGTGCGCTCGTTCAGGGCGGGGCGAGGTTGTCCCGGAAGAATGTGCCGCTGTACCGTCCGGTCCAGCGCCTCCGCAGAGAGTTCTTCCGCGTCGAAGAGGAACTCCAGCTCCAGACGGTATTCCCTCAGCTCCGCCGGAGCGGGTTGGCCCAGCGCCAGGGGGGTTCTCAGGAAGCGGAGAAACCATCCCAGGAGCTCCGGAACCAGCTCATCCCGTCCCCGTTTGCGACAGAAGTCGGTTATCACGTCGGTGCACTCGCCGTGGCTGGCGGAGAGGGCCACAAACCCCCGACGACCGGCCGTTTCAATGAGATCATGCAACAGGGTTCCCGTTTCTGCTCCCATGGGCAACCCGGAAAGAACATCCGCCGGAGAGACCAGGGGCGGGTCGTCTTCGTCGTCGGCAATA
>SKHA01000099.1 GCA_007117185.1 Spirochaeta sp.
ACCGAGGAAACAAAGGCGCGCGACGAGGTGCTGGTCAGCCGTATTCACGCGATCAGCCTGGTCCACGAGAAGCTGCAGCATACCAGCGGGGTACAGAACGTCGATACCGCTACGTACCTGCAAGACTTGTACGAGAGGATTCTTGCGTCACACCCAATGGATGATATTGTGCTCACAACAGACATGACCACCAACATAGAGATTTCGATAGATCGAGCGATCTCCATGGGCCTTATTGTGGCCGAACTGACGACCAACTCCATCAAGCACGCCGTCGGTGAAGGTACGCTGCACATCTCGGTAGCCCTCCATCGGCAGAACGACAGTATTCTGCTGACCTATTCCGACGATGGAAAACCGTTCCCGGAAGACTTCGACCCCGCCGGGGGCTCGTCCCTGGGGTTGAAGGTAATCAACAGTCTGGTGGAAAAACTGGACGGTTCCATCAACTACGAGGTGTCCGGGAAGAAGTCGATCCGCGTCCTCAACCCCGTGTGAACGGAGGGTCTGTTTCGAGAAACCGGTCACTCCACAACAGCTCAACAAAACGCCGACAATGCAGGACGCGGATTCCGTCCTGGGTGGTGCGGTCAACCTCATCCAACGAGACGAGGATGCGCGGAAGGTCCGGGGCCTCCTCGTGGAATGCCCGCAGCTCCATAGCGATCCAATGCTCGAGCGCCTTGCCGAACAAGTCGCTGCCCTGATCCAGAACGGACGTGCCTCGCAGGAAATTCCAGACGCCCACATCGAAGAGGTAGAACTTGGCGGTGGACGTTGTCTTCCGTTTCGATCCGCCACGCCATGGCTCCAGGAGAAACCCCCGGGAAGGTGTCGTTCAGGATCTCGAACCAGGTACGAACCGACGAAGCGCTGATACCGGTATCGCTGGCTACGTTGGAAAAATTCAACTGTTCCGCGTTCACCGCTGCGGCGACCCTGAGAAATCGAGAGAAGGCGGTCAAATCGCGGGTGGCACCCTCCTCAAGAATCTCCTCGCGGAGGTACGTGTTGATATACGCGTCGAGCTCTTCCCGGGGAAGTTCGCTCGGGTATACCTGAGGCAAGCCACCGAAGATGGGTGGCAGATGAAAATCCACAGGTCTGCTGTGGATTTTAATTGAATTTCCACAGGAGTGAAGCTGAGGCACCACGTGGGATCACCCCGTGATGCCTCATGCCTCCACGCCCTCAGTTGCTCAGCAGCCCTCTGTGGCCTCGTTCCGGGGCTTCGCCACCGAGGGCGCGAACGATCGTGGTGGCGTTGTGGTCGATCATGCCGATATAGGTCCCCTCGTAGGTACCTGCAGGACCCATGGCGTCAGAGAAGAGCTCGCCGCCGATAATGACGCTCTGGCCGCGGTCCGCAGCACCCTCGATGACAGCCTGCAGCGCCCGGTCAGCAACAGTTGATTCAGCGAAAACCGCGGTGATCTCGTTGTCGACGATGAACCGAACCAGGCTGTTGATATCCTCGAGGCCCGCCTCGGACTCGGTGCTCATTCCCTGGACGCCCAGTACTTCAAGACCGTAGGCCGAGCCGAAGTAGCCGAAGGCGTCGTGGGCGGTCACGAGTACACGCCGAGTCTCGGGAATGGTGGCAACAATTTCGCTGACGTAGCGATCGAGCTCTTCCAGCTCGGCAAGATACCGGTCAGCGTTCTCCCGGTACGTAGCGCTGTTCTGCGGATCCATTTCGACAAGGGCCTGGACAACCACCTCAACTGCCTCCATCCACAGGCGAACGTTCATCCACAAGTGGGGATCCCATGCTTCCTCGTAGTCGTCGCTTTCCAGAAGAACGCTCTGATCGATCAGCTCGGTCACCGCGTGTACCCGGCGGGATCGACCTATCTGAACCAGAGTGTCGCCCATGCGCCCCTCGAGCATGAGGCCGTTATAGAAGATGATGTCCGCGCTCTGCAGCCGCGCCACGTCCGCCCGGGTTGGGCGGTACAGGTGAGGATCCACTTCCGAGCCCATCAGGGTTTGTACCACCCCGAGGTCGCCGGCTACGTGGGCCACGATGTCACCGATCATGCCGGTTGTAGCGACAATAGAGAGCGGGTAGGTCAGCTCGCCGGTCGGCGCCTCAGACTGTCCCCCGGCGAAGAGTGGCGAAGTGAGGGAAAGGAACAGTGTCAGGAAAATGGCAGTATTGGTTCGCGTCATGTTCAGCTTCCTTCCGTTTATCAAAGTCTTTAGTTTGATTAATCAAAATATATATGCCGGGCAGTTTTTAGTCAAGTGAGTTGTGAAAGAGGCTTCGGAATACTGCCTGGTTTCTCTCATCCCCACTGAGCGTATAGTCGATTGTAGCGGGTCCGCATGCTGTCCAGTCTCCGAGAGAGCTGCTCTGCCCGGGTGAGGTCATTACGCTGGTACGTGCGTGACAACTCCCGCTCCAGGGTGGCCATCTCCTGTTCGAGGTTCAGCAGCCGTTCCTCAACGGTGGGCTCGCTGGCCGTCACTGGCGCCTGAACATCTCTGCCCTGCCGGCGTGTCACCTCGGACCACCACGCTCGGAACGAAAGGTCGTAGCTTGCCAGCGCCGTTCCCTCGAACGCCACCACCCGCGTCACGATCCGGTCAAGAAAGTAGCGATCGTGGCTCACCACCAGAATCGTCCCCGGGAAGGCCAGGAGCGCCTCCTCTACCGCTTCGCGGCCGGGGATATCAAGATGATTGGTGGGCTCGTCCAGAATGAGAACGTTGGCCCCGACCACCTCGGCGTGGGCAAGCTGCAGTCGATTCCGCTCCCCTCCGGAGAGGGTCCCCACCGGGCGGTCCAGATCGTGGTAGGCGAAGCGGTAGCGCGAGAGAACGCCAAAGACCTTGTCACGGGACCCCGCTCCAGCACGGGAGAGGGCCTCCTCAAGAGTCAGGTCCGCTGGAAAGAGCTCCTGATGCTGGGCGCAGTAGCCGATCTTCATGCTGGGGCCCACCCGCAGATGGTCATCGTCCCAGGAACCCCGAGTCACGATCTGTCGCAGGAGGGTGGTTTTGCCGCACCCGTTGGGTCCCACCAGCGCCACCCGTTCGCCGCAGCGAATCAGCAGCGACGCGTCCTTCAGGAGCTGGCGCTGGCCAACTGTCACCTCCAGCTCCCTGAGCTCCAGGGCGATATCGGCGCGGACCGGGGGCGCGTCAAGTCGAATCGCCGCCCGCGCTTCGGTCAGCTCCGGCCGCTCCCGGGCATCTCGCCGGGCGTGTTCCAGCTGGGTCCGACGTGCCCGCAGCCGCTTGCCCACAGAGGAGTCCGGCACCGCCCGGGCCAGCTGGGCAAGGTACTGGACCTGAGCCTCAAGGCGCTTCAGGTGCTGTGCGTCCGCCCGGGCATCCCGGGCCAGTTGAACAGCCTCGCGGAGGCGGTTGGCACGATACGCCGAGTAGTTGCCTGTCCAGGACGTAAGGCTGCCGGAGCGCAGCTCCAGGATACGGGTAGCAACCCGATCCAGGAGAAAGCGGTTATGAGAGACGACCAGAACGGCACCAGGGTAGTCCGACAGGGTCCGCTCCAGCCAGTCCAGCCCCCACAGGTCCAGATGATTCCCCGGCTCATCAAGAATGAGAAGCTCCGGCCACGCCGCAAACGCCCGGGCAATCTGGGCGCGGTTCTGTTCACCACCGGAGAGGGATCGTACGTCCGTATCGGCTGCCGAAGCCATGTCGACCCTGGCCAGCAGCGATTCCGCACGATACTCGGCGTCATCGCCATCGAGGGCGTCGTAACGTTCCCTGAGGTCGCCATAGCGCTTGAGCGTTCTGGACAGGTCGGATTCCGTTGCGGTGGCCATTCGTGATTCCAGGTCCTGAAGTTCCCTTCGCAGCGCGATGATGTCGGCGATCACAAACTCCCGGACCGGTCCTCCCGCGTCGGCGGGAAAGAACTGTGGCACCAGGACCACGTTGGATCCCGTCGGTATCGAGGCAACCCGGACCGACCCCGCCTGAGGTACCTCATCGCCAGTTACCAGGCGCAGAATGGTGCTCTTGCCGGCGCCGTTGGCACCCACCAGCCCCACATGCTCTCCCGATTCCACCGTGAAGCTGACGTCGGACAATACGGCGCCGCTTCCGTACCCGAAGGTAATTCCTTTCATTTCCAGCAATGTCATGGTTGTGCTCCCTTTCTCCGCACACCACCGGCCACGACACAAAAAAAGCCGCAGACCAGTGGCCCGCGGCGTTGTATTCCAAGGATGCGAGATATATTAAATATCTCTACCCTGTCCCGCAGACACACCTCTCCCGTCTGCGGTTGCTGCTCCTGTTGAACGTCGAATGTAGCGAAGCAGCGTCTTCTTCATTGCCTCAAGTATTGGCGAACGGCGCGGGTTGGTCAACTGGATGGCTGGATTTCCACCACCGCCGGGGCGGGCGTCATCGGCCCGCGAACCCCGCGTCGAGACAACACCAGGGCGATCAATGCCGCCGACCAGGTAACGGTGAAGATACCCCACCAGATCCCCATGAGACCCCACCCGAATACCTCGGAGAAGAGCAGGAAGATGATCGGCGGTGCGATCAACTGGCGGTACAGCCCGATCCACAGCGCCGGCATGGGGCGCTTCATCCCCTGCATGAGCGAGACCGAACTGAAGAGGATGACGTAGGCGTAATAGACCAGCCCCTCGATGTAGAGATACTGCCGGCCGATCGCCACAACAGCTGGATCGTCGGTGAAGACACGCATCAGCACCCCCGCAAAGGGCAGGACGATCCCCAGCATCGCGATCATGACGAAGAAGGAGTAGCGCATGGAGACGCGGAACGTCTCCTCCACCCGGTCCAGCCGCCCCGCACCGTAGTTGTTCCCCGCCAGAGAGAGGATCGCGGTGTTGAACCCCATCGCCGGAAGCAGCGCGATCTGTTCGATCCTGAGGGCGACACCGTACGCTGCCAGTCCGGCGGTAGATCCCGCCCGGGCGATGAAGAAGTTGATGATGAACATCCCCAGGGCAACGGTCATCATGTTCAGGCTCGCCGGAATTCCCTGGGCGGCTATCTTCCGGAAGACAACCGGGTCAGGTACAAACGACCGCGCCGTAGCCCCGGCAAACGCGCCGTTGGCCCAGGCGCGGCGGGTCATGTAGATCACACTGATTCCCTGGATGATAACCGTGGCCAGGGCAATACCCGCCGCGCCCATCGCCGGGATACCCAGGGGGGCATACCCGAAGAGCAGCAGCGGGTCCAGCCCGATATTGAGAATCATGCCGATGAACAGCACATTCCGGAGGCTGCGGGTCTCTCCCCGGGAGGTAAGCCCGGCGTTGATGATCTGGTTGAGCAGGAAGAAGACCGTTCCGTAAAGG
>SKHA01000028.1 GCA_007117185.1 Spirochaeta sp.
AGGGGGCCGCCGCTGGCGGGCGCCGCATCGCCGCGGTGGTTCTCACCGTCTTCGCTCTGGTGGTGGCTACGGTCTTTCTGGTGGTCGTCCTGGGGGAATGGTTTGGACTCCTTGACGGCATCAGCGAGCGCCTTCCCTGGTGGGTTGCCCTGCCGGCGATCGTTCTGGGTGGTTGGCCCGTCTTTCGATCGGTGGCCACCAGCGCGCTGCGGGGCAAAGTGATCTCCCACTCCCTGATGACGGTAGGGGTGATCGCCGCGGTGGTGGTTGGCGAATGGGTCACTGCGGCTATCGTGGTGCTGTTCATGCGCCTGGGGGCGTTCTCGGAGCAGTTCACCACCGAACGGTCCCGCCTGGCGGTGCGGGGGCTGGAGGCGCTGATCCCAGCTATGGCGACGCGGCTCAGTCGGGAAGGAGCGGGGGAGGAGCTGGTGTCGGTGGAGCACCTCGCTGTGGACGACGTGGTTCTGGTTCGCCCCGGCGAGCGCGTACCGGTGGATGGAACGGTGCTCTCCGGTGAGGCGTCCCTCGATCAATCCACCCTGACCGGCGAATCAGTCCCCGTTGACGTGACCGTGGGGGCCCCTGTCTTCGCTGCAACCATTGTAACCTCCGGCAGTGTCCGGGTGACTGTCCGCGCGGTGGGAGGGGCCTCCACCTACGGCCGGGTGGTTGCGCTGGCCGAAGAGGCCGAAGCGAACCGGGGTGAGGTGCAGCGCCTGGCGGACCGCTTCGCCACGATCTACCTTCCGGTGGTCGCCGTAATCGCCGGGGTCACCTACATCCTGGGGCGGGATCCGCTGGCTACCGCCGCGGTGCTGGTGGTGGCGTGCTCCTGCTCCTTTGCCATGGCCACCCCCATGGCGATGATGGCGTCCATCGGCGCCGCCGCCAGGCGGGGGTTGCTCATCAAGGGGGGGCGGCACATGGAGACGCTTCCCCGGGCGACTGTTCTCCTCATCGACAAGACCGGCACGGTGACCACCGGGCAGATGCAGGTGAGGGCGGTCCTGCCCCTCGACAACGGTGGCGATAGCGCCGGGAAGGAACTGCTGGGGCTGGCTGCGGCAGTGGAGCGGTATTCCCAGCATCCCCTGGGGCGGGCGATCCTCCGAGAGGCTCTGGATCAGGGGCTGGATATCCCCGACGTCACGCAGTTCCGTTCCGTCCACGGGTGGGGGGTCACCGCCACAGTGGGCGGGCAGTCCGTGTCGGTTTCCCGATCAGACGACGCCGGGGGCAGTGCAGGGCAGGCGGCAGCCGGCCAGACAATCCTGCAGGTCACCGCCGACGGCGAGCTTCAGGGGCACATCCACATCCAGGACACGGTGCGACCCGACGTGATCGCTGCACTGGAGAGGGTGCGCGCCCAGGGCATTACCACCATCGAACTGCTTACCGGGGACGCTCGTGCTGTGGCCCGGGACATCGCCCGGACGCTGAACATCGGATTTCGTGCCGAGCTGACCCCGGCAGACAAGATCGCCATTGTGCGGCAGTACCAGGCTGAGGGTCGGCGGGTCATCATGGTTGGCGACGGGGTGAACGATGCTCCCGCGCTGGTGCAGGCTGACGTAGGTATCGCCATGGGGGTGGTCGGCTCGGATATCGCCATTGAGGCGGCTCACGTGTGCCTGCTCCGTGAGGACTGGGCGCTGGTGCCGGAGCTGCTCGAGATCGCCCGGCGCACCATGCGGGTTGTCCGGGCCAACCTCTTTCTCACCGGGGTCTACAACCTGGCCGGGCTGACTCTCGCGGCTCTGGGTATCCTGCCACCGGTGCTCGCCGCGGCGGCCCAGTCCATCCCCGACATCGGGATTCTGGCAAACTCGTCGCGGCTCCTGCGGGCCGCCCCAGCGTCCCGGGGCGGCAGGCTTCAGGACTGAAAACCTGTCCCGGTGATGTAGTTCTCCAGACCGCGTATTTCGCTTTCCCGGTTGGCGATGGAGGCAAACATCACGTCGCGCATGGAGATGATACCCAGGAGCTGGTCGTTTTCCACCACCGGCAGATGCCGGATTCGATTCTGCTTCATAAGCGCCAGGCATTGATCAACGGTGGTTTCCCAGGTCACGGTGATCATCTGCGCCACCATCACGTCACGTACCGGCGTAGTGGCGGCGACGCGGCCGGCAAGCTCCCCCTTGCGGACGTAGTCCCGCTCGGTGAAGATCCCGACCACTTTACCGTTTTCCGTGACAAGAACCGCCCCGATGTTGGCGTCACTCATCGCCTTCACCGCATCGAGCATCGTTGCTGATGCTTCAACTGTCACGTTGGTCCGGTCGTTTTTCGAACTCAACACTGTACGTATGCTAACCACACGCCACCTCCCTGAATTGGTTTATTTGGTATCTGAATGGGTTTGAGTATGGGCGACAATGCGGGTTTTGCCCAATGAAAAGACCTTTTGCAGGGGATACGATTTCTTTATAGCGGCACTCCGGCGTCACGCACCGAGGCGATACACCCGGATAGCGTCGTCCTGAAAATGGAGCCCCACCGTGTCTCCCACCGCGAACGCTGCGACACCGGAGTGGAAGTGAGGCTGCAGAGCGGTGAGAAAGGTGTCTCCGAAGAGGATTCGGTATTCCGTTGCCGGCCCGACAAACCCGGCGTAATCGACCTGTCCGGTCATGCCGTCTCCAACTGGTCCGACCGACACTGCCTCCGGTTTGACCGCAATCACCACGTCTTCACCCGGTTCGATTCCCGGTTCACACTGATCTGCGGGAAGCCGGATCGACGCTGTGCCGAGATTCACCTGCACCATCGTCCCCGAGACGTGCTCAACCTCACCATCGAGAAAGTTTGCGTTCCCGATGAAGTCCGAAACAAACGGGGTAGCCGGGCGATGGTAGATCTCTTCGGGGGTGCCCGTCTGGATCACCCTGCCGCGATGCATGATGATGATCCGGTCGGAGAGGCTCATCGCTTCGGTCTGATCGTGGGTCACATACAGTGCGGTGATCCCCAGCAGTTTCTGTACCCGGCGGATCTCTGTTCGCGTCTGGATGCGCAGCTTGGCGTCAAGGTTCGACAACGGTTCATCAAAGAGAATGATCTCCGGCTTCAGGTCCAGCGCCCGCGCCAGGGCGACCCGCTGTTGCTGACCACCAGGGAGCTGCCGGGGGTGGCGGTCTTCAAGGCCGATCAGGTTCACCATCTGGCAGGCAACGGCCACGTCATGATGAATCTGCTGCCGGGATGCCCGACGGGCACGAAGCCCGTAGGCGATGTTCTCAAACACGGTAAGGTGCGGGAAGAGGGCATAATCCTGAAATACCAGCGGACAGTCCCGGCGATGAGCCGCAACGTCAGTGACGTCACTTCCCTTCATGTACACCCGCCCGCTGGTGGGACGGACAAATCCGGCGATCATCCGCAACGTTGTGGTCTTGCCGCACCCGGATGGGCCGAGAAGGGTAACAAATTCGCCCCGACGGACCTCCAGGGAGACGTCGTCCACAGCCACAACCGACGAACGCCGCTTGCCGACATACACCTTCCTGACGTGATCCAGCAGCAGATACGAGGCGGTATCGGAGGCGCTCATAAGAGCGCCTGTTCGTCCTTTCCAAACACTTTGAACAATACCACGATCGGGACCAGTGTGAGAACGATAAGCACCGTCCCAACCACCGACGCCGCGCCGAAGTTGCCTTGCAGCACCTGTACAAACACTTCCACCGGCAACGTTCTGGTGCGTCCGGAGTACAGGATTACCGTGGAGTTGAACTCCCGGGCGATGGTGGCCATCGTCAGCAGCGCACCGGAGAGCACCGCAGGAGTGATCTGCGGCAGGGTGACCCGCAGAAAGGTGCGTCCCGGCGGCACGCCAAGGTTGACCGAAGCCTCCTCGGTGTGGGGTCCCATCTGATACAGAAGTCCGGAAACCGATCGAACCGAGTAGGGCAGGCGGCGTATGAAGAACGACATGATCAGGATCAAACCAGTCCCGGAAAGGTAGAAGGGAGCTCCACCAAAGGATATGGAGAGGGCCACTCCCAGCACCAACCCGGCCACCGCGTAGGGAGTCATGGACAGAGTGTCGATGGCGGCGGTCAGGCGGTTCTTGCGGCGTGCCACGATATAGCCCATCAGGGTACCAACCACAACGCACAGAACGGTGGAGACAAATACGAAGATAACGGAGTTGCGGAACGCCAGTGGCAGCCGCGCCGCCGAACGGTACCCCTCCAGAGAGAAGCGGGCGATGAGCAGCGGTCCCCTGGATTCCAGAAACGAGGAGACGACGATGGTGATGGTGGGCAGCAACGCAGCGATTACTACTCCATAAACAACAACCGTCGCCAGAATCCGCTGCGGCGTGGATACCCAGCGAATACCCAGGGGTGTCACCGCTTCCTGCCCGAAGGATGAGCGGCTGGCGAAGTAGCGCTGAATGAGCAGCGCGCCAACGGTGACGGAGAGCATCAGGATCGCCAGGGTGCTGGCTACCCGGGGGTTGCCACCGAACTCGTTGACAAACTCGGTATAGACCAACGTCGCCAGCACTCGAAATCCTTCGCCGATAATCATGGGGGTCCCGAAGTCGGAGAAGGTGGTGACAAAGACCAGCAACGCTCCCGTTGAGATTGATGGAATGATCAGCGGCAGGATAACGGTGCGAAAGACGCCGAAGGGGGATCGTCCCATGTTGATCGCGGCGTCTTCCAGGCTCTGGTCAACCGAACGCAGCCCCGAAGAGACCAGCAGGAACACGAAGGGAAACGCCTGCAGGGTGAATACCAGGACAATTCCCCGCCAGCCGTAGATGCTCGGCAGGGTGATTCCCAGGTTGGCGAAGAAACTGGTCAGCACACCGGCGCGTCCAAGCAGAAGGACCCACGCGTAGGCGCCGATGAACGGCGGAGAAACGAAGGTGAGGACGATGGCGACGCGGACGAGGAGCTTGCCGGGTATGTCGATCCGGTAGATGAGATACGCCACCGGTACCCCGATGAGAACGGCGAAGATGGTGGCCAGAATGCTCGCCAGGAAACTGTTGATCATCGTCTGGTAGTAGTACCGGATGGTGAAGAACTCCACGTACGTCTGGATCATGGAGAACTCTTCGGTGGCGGCAAACGTCCCCGCCGGGGTCAAGAAACTGGCCATGACCAGACGAAACAGGGGGTACACCAGCAGAATGGCGAAGATTGCAATGGAGACGTAGGTGATCACATCCCAGAAATCCAGATAGTGGTCGCGCCTGGTGCGCTGGATATTCCCGGTCACAGTGCCACCTCCTGATGCAGCGCCATGTCGGCGGCGCTCTCCTGTCCTACCGGGAAGAGCATCAGCC
>SKHA01000341.1 GCA_007117185.1 Spirochaeta sp.
GACCGGGTGACAGTACTCAGAGACGGAGCCCACATCACAACCGAACCACTGCAGGGAATGTCCATCGGCGACGTGATCCGGCATATGGTGGGACGGGACCTGAAGGAGCAATATCCAAAAGCTGAGATCCCCATCGGCGAAGAAGCGCTGCGGGTGGTGGGGATGAGCAGGGCCGGTGTCTGCAAGGATGTCTCCTTTGACGTCAAAAAGGGCGAGATCCTCGGATTCGCCGGGCTGGTAGGCTCCGGACGGACCGAGATCATGCAGCTCCTGTTTGGCTACCGCAAGCGCGATGCCGGACAAATCTTTGTAAATGGGACCGAGGTCAAAATCAACTCAACCACCGACGCGGTCCGCCGGGGCATCGCCCTGATTCCGGAAGAACGGAAACGCCAGGGACTGGTTCTTGGCCAGAGCGTCTTTGACAACGCCGCGCTGGCGGTCCTGGATCTGTATCATAAGCTGGGAGTGGTCACGTTCAAGCGGTTGCGCCAGATCATCAGTGAGATCGTCAAGACGGTGGGAGTCAAGACGCCTTCACTTGCCCAGACGGTGAAAAATCTCTCCGGGGGCAACCAGCAGAAGGTGGTCCTGGCAAAGTGGTTCATCCGTGACTGCGCGGTCTACATATTCGATGAACCCACCAGAGGAATCGATGTGGGAGCCAAGGTTGAGATCTACCGGCTCATGCAGGCGCTGGCCTCCCGGGGTGCGGCGATCATCATGATCTCGTCGGAACTTCCGGAAGTCATGAACATGAGTGATCGGATAATCGTTATTCATCGCGGCGAGGTAGCCGGAGAATTTCCCAAGGGCAGCGCCGACGAAGAGAAGATCATGCGCTGTGCCTTCGGGGTTAAGGAGTAAAGACCAATGAATCATCAGTTCACCAGCATACTGAAGCGCTATGGGATCGCTATCGCCTTCGTCCTGGTATGCGTCATCCTGGCGATTCTCTCGCCGGTGTTCCTGCGCTGGAACAACATTCTCAACGTGATCCGTCAGTCATCGATCATCGGGATTATGGCGGTGGGGGTCACCTTCGTCATCCTCACCGGGGGCATCGATCTCTCGGTGGGGTCGGTGATGGCTGCCGCGGGCATGATCGCCGCCGGGTCGATGCAGAACGGCGCGGGAACAGCTACGGCGATTCTCATCGGGCTGGGTGTGGGAATCGCCTGCGGACTGGCCAACGGGTATCTCATCACCGTGGGCAAGATCACCCCCTTTGTGGTCACCCTGGGTATGATGAGTATCGCTCGTGGTATCACCCTGATCTACAGCCAGGGCTACCCCATCAGCGGTTTTTCGCCCTCCTTCCGCTACATCGGCGGCGGTGTCTTTCTGGGGATTCCCTTTCCGATCATCCTGCTGATTCTCTCCGTTGTGGTAGCGTGGTTTATTCTCACCCAGACGAGGCTGGGTCGATATACCTACGCGGTGGGCGGCAACGAGGAAACGGTGACCCTCTCGGGGATCAGCAGCAGTCGCATCAAGCTGATCGTCTACGGGATCTCCGGATTTGCCTCGGGCGTGAGCGCCCTGATCCTCACCTCCCGGCTTAACTCAGCCGGTCCGACAGCGGGGATCGCCTACGAGCTGGATGTTATCGCCTCGGTGGTCATCGGTGGTACCAGCCTGAACGGTGGCCGTGGCAGCGTCTGGGGAACCCTCATCGGCGCGCTGTTGATCGCGATCATAAACAACGGGATGAACCTGTTGGGGATCTCACCGTACTTCCAGCAGCTGGTGAAGGGGCTCATCATTATCGGCGCGGTCCTCATAGACCGCCTGCGCGAGCAGGACTGACAGGAGACGGGACTATGATAACGAGCAAGAGTCTGTGGTACACCGGAGAACGTTCTTTGGAAGTTCGGGACGTCTCCTTTCCGGAACCGGGTCCTCATGAGGTGCTGGTGAAGGTGGACGCCTGCGGGGTGTGTACCTGGGACCTGTTCATCTACAGCGGCGGCTTTCAGAAAGAGCGGCCCTTCCCGTTCTACTTCGGCCACGAAGGGGTGGGCCACGTGGTTCAGGTGGGCCCGGGGGTAACCCGGGTGGCCGAGGGTGACCGGGTTGCCCTGAGGGAGAGCCCGGTGATTGGCGCGGTGGGGACCGGCCATATGGCCGAGTACGCTCTGCAGCCCGAGTCCGTCCTGGTGCCCCTGCCGGAAGACCGCATCCCCACCGAACACTGGATGATCGAGCCGGTGGCGTGCTGCGTAAACGCGGTTGACCTGGCGCGGATACCCCCGGGGGCGCGGGTGGCCCTGGTAGGCAGTGGTTTCATGGGGGGTATCCTGCTGGAACTGCTGGCAATGAGTCCGGCGTCAACGGTGGCAGTCTTCGATCTGCGGAAAGAGTCACTGGAGTTTGCCCGCGCCTGGTCCGCTCGGACCGCAGCCGGGGGAGCCCCCATAGAGATTCACGATCTGTCGTCTACCGCACCAGGTGCCGCACAAGACCGAGCCGCCCTGCAGGGCACCTTCGACGTGGTGATTGAGACAGCGGCGGTGGAGCCGGCGCTGAAGCTGGCCAACAACCTGGTTCGCTCCGGGGGAACCCTGGTGATCTTCTCGTGGCACCACCATCCGCTGACCTTCGACTTCGGTTCCTGGCACGTCCGGGGGCTCACCGTCCTGAACGCCTCACCGGCGGCGGCGCCGGATTTCTCCCGGTGCTTCGCCCAGGCAGTGCCGCTGATCGCTGCGGGCCGGGTCGATCTGGCACCCCTGGTTACCCACGTGGCGAAACCCGAGGACGCCGAAGCGCTCTACGAGGACGGGCTGTCCAAAGAGAACGGGTACATCAAGGGGGTCATCACCTGGAGCTGACCCAGGGGGTCCACTTCTGTTCGCTCCGGCCAGAGGCGACCACCGTCTCGATAAACTGCATCCCCGCCAGGCCGTCGGCGATTCCGGGGACGTCCACTGGTTCTCCGGCAATACCCCGGAAGCAATCCCGATAGATGTTGGCAAACGCCTCGATAAATCCGTCGGGGTGACCCGCGGGCAGCCGGCCAGCGCCGGTGGCCACCGGGCTCAGCCGCGGCCCGCCTTTGGACAGCACCGTGGCGGTACCGTCAAGATCACGCAGTTCCAGATAGTTCGGATTTTCCTGAGACCAGAAGAGCCCCGCTTTACTTCCGTAGACCCGCAGGTTGATGCGGTTTTCCTCTCCCGTCGAGACCTGCGAGGCGATGAGGACACCGTGAGCCCCTCCCTTGAAACGGAGCAGGATGCTGCCATCGTCGTCCAAAGGGTTTGAGGGTATGCACGCACGCAGGTCCGCACAGAGCGCCTCAGTCTCAAGCCCGGTGACAAAACGAAGCAGGTTCTCGCCGTGGGTGCCGATGTCGCCCATGGTACAGGCTGCACCTACCCGGGCGGGGTCCATCCGCCAGGGGTTGGCGGCGGTGTCGGTGTTACTGAGAAGGGGGGCCAGCCACCCCTGGGCGTACTCCACCACCACCTTATGAATGGTGCCCAGGGCGCCCTGCCCTACCAGATGCTTTGCTTCCCGAACCATGGGGTAGCCGGTATAGTTGTGAGTCAGCCCGAAGAAACGATCGCTCTTTTCGACCCGTTCCACCAGGTCCTGTGCTTCCGCCAGGGTCCGGGTGACCGGTTTGTCGCAAATCACATGGAAGCCCGCCTCCAGGGAGGCGCACACCGCGTGGTAGTGGCTGTCGTTGGGGGTGCAGATGGTGACGAAGTCAATCCGCTGGTCTTCCGGCAGCGCCGCCTCGTGGCGGATCAACTCCTCAACGCTGCCGTGGACCCGCTGCGGGTCCAGAAAGAGGGTCTTGCCGAACTCCCGGCTGCGCTGGGGGTCGGCGCTGAAGACCCCACCCACGAACTCTGCCAGCCCGTCCAGGGTTCCTGCCATGCGGTGTACCGGTCCGATAAATGAGTTGTAGCCGCCGCCGATCATCGCGCCGCGGAGTTTTCGATTGCTCATGGTGCAGTTCCTCCTGAATGGCCTCAGTGTAGCATATTCGTGTTCAAGCGGAGACATTACTCCGCGAGAGGTGAAGCAAAAAAATCGAAGACGCTCCGGCATAACACCGCGATTCCATCCTTCAGCACCGTGTCGTCGATGCGGAACGTGGGGTGGTGGTGTCGTACCAGATCCTCCTCCGAGGGGGCGATCCCGAGGTAGAAGAAACTCGAAGGAACAGCTCGGGCGAAATAGGCGAAGTCCTCGCCGCCCATGTTGGGCTGCTTCGCTTTCCGGACACGATCCGCCCCCAGGACGTCCTCGGCGGCTTTGCGAACGAGATCGGTTATCGCGGGGTCGTTCACCAGGGGGGGATAGCGAAAGGAGTAGTCCAGGTGGTAGCTCCCGCCGTGAATACCGGTAACCTGCCGGAGGACGTCCTCGATCATGCCCGGTATCGCCTCGCGAACCTCCTGATTGAGGGTCCGGACGGTTCCTTCGAGGAGCACCTCGTCGGGGATCACGTTGAAGGCGGTGCCGGCTTCAAGACGACACACCGAAAGGACCACCGACTCCAGGGGATCAACCCGCCGGGCGATGAGCGTCTGGAACTGCTGAATGATCGCCGCAGCCATGGGAACGGGGTCAATGCACTGGTGCGGCAGCGCCGCGTGGCCTCCCTTGCCGATCACCCGAATTGAGAATACATCCGGTGCCGCCATGAGGGGACCGCTGCGATACTCCACAACACCCCGGGGTACGCTGCCCCACAGGTGCAGCCCCACTGCAGCGTCCACGTGGGGGTTCTCAAGGACTCCTTCCCTGATCATCCCCTCGGCACCCCCTTCAGTCTCCTCCGCCGGCTGGAAGACAAGCTTCACGCTGCCGGGAAGGTGGGCGCGAAGCTCGCTGAGAACCATCGCCGCACCCAGGAGAATGGCGGTATGCCCGTCGTGGCCGCAGGCGTGCATCACCCCGGGAACCTCGGAGCTGAAGGGCAGCCCGGTGTCCTCCTGGATGGGAAGGGCGTCCATATCCGCCCGCAGAAGGATCGTCCGGGGGTCGCTGCCGTTACCCTGAAGCAGCGCGGTGACCCCGGTGCCGTACACCCCCGGGGTCAGATCGCTCAGCGGCAACAGCGCCAGCTCCCGCTGCACCAGCGCGGCGGTCTGCTCTTCCTGAAAGGAAAGCTCGGGGTGGCGGTGGAGATGGTGACGCAGTTCGATCACCTTCTGTTCGACCTTTGCGGTTGCCTCCAGAATGGTGGGTGTTGTCATGGTACCGGGGTTGGTCATGGCTCATCTTTCCACCGCCGGGGAGTGTTGTCAACGCCAGGCGGCAGTGGGGAGCAGTGCGGTCCGCAGC
>SKHA01000333.1 GCA_007117185.1 Spirochaeta sp.
CAGCGTACCTTCACCGACGGCGTGCTTGATGGAGTTGGTCGTCAGTTCGGCCACAACAAGGCCCATAGAGATCGCCCGGTCGATGGAAATCTCTATGTTGGCGGTCATGTCCGTGGTGAGAACAATATCATCCTTCGGGTGTGACGCCAGTATTCTCTCGTACAACTCTTGCAGATACGTGGCGGTATCGACGTTCTGTACCCCGCTGGTGTGCTGCAGTTTCTCGTGGACCAGGCTGATCGCGTGAATACGGCTGACCAGCACCTCGTCGCGCGCCTTTGTTTCCTCGGTGTCGCTCGGCGAAGACTGCAGTCGGATGAACGCCGAAATCAGGCTGAGATTATTCTTGACCCGGTGGTGCAGTTCCTTCAGCAAATAACTCTTCTCTTCTACGGCGCGGGACAGGCGCTCATTCACGATGTCCTGCTCTCGAAGCAGCCGTAGAGTGAGCCGCAGAATGGTGAAGTACGAGACCACCAGGACAGATAGGATCAGCACGCTGCTCAGCAGCAGGACCGACACGCGAATACCGCGAAACTCCTCGTTCAGGACCTCTTTTCTGAGGTCGGCGTGCAGAACCCACCCGGTGTCACCGATCGGGAGGGACGAACTGAAACGCCCGGCATCGTCGCCTATCTCCTCCGCCTCAGCGACGACCCGGGGATTCTCGAGCAGACGCGCTCCTGCTCGTCCAAACACCTCCTCCAGATCGAATGCAGCGGTGTCATATCCGAGAAACACGTCCTCGTGGATTATTGGATTGCGAAGAACGACGGCGTAGGTGTGGTTGTGCGGAAAAAAAGATATCTCTGCATCGACCGCGCGCTCCGGCAGGATCTCCTGGCGGATAATCGACGGATCGCCGTAGACGGCAATCTCCGTGCCGTCCGCGTAGGTTCGGCGGGCAAACAGAAGCGTTTCGTACACGGAAGTACCGTCTTCGTACCTGGGCCGGGTGTACTCTCGCGTCACCTCGAGAGACTGGTCATCATTGTGAAATGCATGCAGGGCAACTCGAATCATGGTCCGACTGGACAACGCGGCGGTGCGCTCCATGGCAATATTCAACCGATGATCGATTTCCTGTGCCGACAACGCCAGCTCCGCCCGAAAGTCAGCGACCACTCGCTCTTCCACGTTCCTGATCGATATGCGGTACAACATGGCGTAGGAGACCACAACGATCGTTGCCACGAATATCGCGATCTGAATGAGAAATATCCTGCCGAGTCTGCTCTTTGCGACGTTCACCGTTTTGGCGCCCGCAGAAACTCCTTCAGGTACCCGTCGGCGGAGCGGTTCATCTCCCGGGCGAAGTCGGAGTTGTACTTGCGCGCGTGAAACGCCCGAACGCGGTCACTGAAGGATGACTCGTCACCGCTTCGTACCCCGTTGATGCGGGAGAACTCCTCCCGGAGCCGGGCGGGATCAGGGTCTGCGTAGCGGTCCTGCTGAACCACCAGATCCCGGGAAAAGCGCTGCGGCTTGGAGCGTTTCATCTGCTGCTCCGTGGGGTAACCGTACACCACCATCGCCGCGGGCACCAGGAATCGCTCCAGATTCAGAAGCTCCCGTACTTCCTCCCGCTGCTCCAGGATATCGCCGATATAGCAGGAGCCGATGCCCAGGGACCACGCCGCAGTGACGCTGTTTTGTGCGGCGATGAGGCCGTCTGCCAGGGCGATCATCAGATCACCGGCCTCAGGATCCCGCGGCGCGATCTCCGCCGCCTGGTAGATGGAGAGCCAGCGGCGGCAGTCCGCCAGGAAGATGTGCACCATCGGCGCGGTAGCAATAAACGGCTGGTTGTCGCACAGGACGGCCAGACGGTCCTTGATTGTCTGGTCTCTGATGTCCAGGATCGTGTAGAGCGTCTGGTTGCCCGCTGTGGGGGCCTGCAGGGCGGCGTCGGTGATCAGGTCCCGCAGATCCTCGGGAATGGGGTGTGGCTCGAAGGAGCGCACCGATTTTCGCTCCAGAAGTGAGGAAATGACTGCGTTCATACGAGACACTATCATCCACCGGGATGAAATGAGAATCCCATTCCCCGGACCGTCCTGAGGTATCGGGGACGAGTGGGGTCATCCTCAATAAGGGTACGTAGTTGATGGATGTGAACATAGAGAGAGTTCTCGTTCAGGTCGTCCCGGTAGTCCCACACCCGCTGGTGGATTATCTCCTTGGAGAGGACTGTCTCAGGGTTCTGCGCCAGAAACAGGAGAAGATCAAAGAGTTTCTTTCGCATCTCAAGAAGAACACCATTCCGGTACGCCTGCAGTGTAGTGATGTCCAGCATAAATGGTCCTGCCTCGAGCTGCTGTCGAATAAGCTCCCCGCAGCTCTCACGGACACTGCGCCGCAGAAGGCGACGAATCCGCCACAGCAGTTCCTCGGCCTGAAACGGTTTGGTGATGTAATCGTCGCACCCCGTCTGGAATCCACCGACTTTGGTTTTGATGTCCTGAACGGACGAGACGATGATCACCGGCAGATCGTCGTCCTGCCGACGAATTGTCTTGAGTATTTCCATGCCGTCGTCGTCACCCAGCCGAAGATCCAGCAGGACCAGATCGAAGCAGTCCCTGCGAAGCCTGCTGAACGCGGTGCTTTCGTCCTCAGCCTGATCGACGGTAAACCCGCCATCTTCCAGCGCTCTGGCGATAAACGCTCGAATGGGCGCGTTATCTTCCACCACAAGGATGCGGGCAGACTCAACCATCGGTCCTCCGTCGCTGCGAGTTGAACTCGCCGGTGAAGGAGATCAGCCAGCACCGCTGTCCCGCAGAATCTCCCGGCTCTGTCTCCAGGCGGCACCCCAGAAATGCCAGAAGCTCCCTGGCGACCAGAAAAGAGAGGCGATCCTGCTCCGACAGAGTGTCCAGGTACGCCGGGTCCGGCCAGAGGGGGGCTTGCGGCCTGGCGAGAAACGGGCCAACTGTGATGCGGCATGGCGGTTTTGAGGCGGTGACTTTCAAAGGGCGGTCCGGAACGATCCGATTCAGGGTCACCAGGGCAAGCCGCTCGAAGGCTTCCAGTGAGAAATCCAGATTTGTGATCAGGGACACATCCGGTTCCATCGAAAGACTCAGTGAGGCGTTTCGCGCGTCAATTTCGGGTTGCAGGCGGATCCTCAGCAACTCAAGCAGCTCAGAACCGGCAATCTCTTCCGCTGGCGGTGGCGGCAGGATGTGGCCTTGAAGTTGCTCAAGATAGAGCGTATCCGAAATGATGCGGGAAAGACGGTGCACCGCCAGAAGCAGCGTTTCGTTGTCCCGCAGACGACAGGCCTCTGCAGAGATCTCTGCCAGAGCATTTTTGAGATAATGGGCAACGAAGCCCGTGAGAATACCCTGGTTGTCCTTCCCATTTCTCTCGATCATCAGATCCAGCTTTCCTGCAGTCTTTCCAACCCCTTCGTTCCAGAAAGGTGAAGCACTTAAAGTACCTGCACTGTCTTAAATTATCATTAACAGCCTTGAACTGGCCACCCGGGGCGTGTTACCGTCCCGACTCCGGTCTACGAGAAAATCGATGAACCAAACCAGTGTATTCACACATCTCCACCGGCGTGCGCGACTCCTGGTATTCGTTGGCGGTCTGGCCGTCTTTGTCTTCTTCGGGTCCACCATCGTCGTCTCATATCTCACTACCCTGCAGGGACAACGAAATCGTATCCTCGAGCACGAGATACCCCGGCTCGTTCGCGGTACCTATGATCAGGTGTGGGGGTTCTTTGATCCCCTCTCCCGCTCTCTGAACCTTCTGGTCTCCCTGGGGGAATGGGATGTGATTCTCCATGAGGCTGCAGCGGATCCGGGCAGCTTCCGCCGTCAAGCCGAGGAATGGACCGAAATTGTGGGGGCAACCGATATCGCTCTGGTGGATATTTCCCGGGAACAGGTTTACGCCTACTGGTCCGGCACGCCCATCCAACTGGACCCCTCCCTGGAGCGGGATGCCTGGTTCTACGAAACCTGGGCCCACCCGGAACCGCCCGGGAGAAAGATCACGTTCTATTATGACGAGAACGTGGGAGGCCGGGCGTTCTTCTACGACTTTCTGCTGCAGGACCGCCTGCAGCGCCCGGTAGGAGTCCTTGGTGCCCTGGTGGAGCTGGAGGAACTGGCGTTGCGGGTTCAGCGGGAGCTGTCTCCCGGGGAGTTCGTGTATCTGGTGGATGCGGATGATCAGGTTCTGCTGGAGATCAGCCATGACTTCCTGCGGGAGTTTTTTCCGGTCTACACCACCACCGGGGTTGTGGTTCAGGATCAGACGATCCCTGAACGCTACGTGGAGGCAGCCCGGGGTCCACAACAACCGACGATTACCGCCGACGGGAAATATGCCTTCGGTGTATTTGTCCTGCCCGGTCTGGATTTGACGGCGCGGGTCTTTCTGAGTACCACAGAACGATTGGAGCATCTGCAGACAATTCTCTTCCGCAACATGTTGGCGTTGCTGATTACCTTCTTTCTGGTTATTGGCGGGTATCTGGTACTTATCGGCTTCTACGCCAACCGTAACACCAGGCAGCTACAGATTATTCAGCGCAGCCGCGCCCAGCTCGATGAGATCGTCTCCGTACTTGCCCACAGTCTGGGGAACGATCTTCAGATTCTGCGGTCAATCGTCTCTCGCCACTCTCTGGAGATTCAGAAAGATCTTGACCCCCCCCTCCTCGATATGGAACAGGTGCTGCAGAACGCGATCTACTCGGTGCAGCTGGCCGACGACTCCTCTCCCGTACTGTCTCAGCCTCTTGATGTGGCTGGCCTGCGGGAGCGTCTGACCTCCAGCTGCACTGTGGCGATGCACACCAAGGGGCAGACGTTGGTGACCAGCAACAGGGGGGCCGACAGTGGCTCTGTTACGCAGGTCTACACCGACGAAGACCTGGTTTTCCATATTCTGCTGAACCTGCTGAGCAACGCTATCAAGTACAGCCCCTCCCATTCTGCCATCATTGTTGACGATTTCCTCACCGACGAAGCGCTGGAGTTCGTCGTGGCGGATCAGGGACCTGGCTTCAGCAGCGAAGACCGCCGACGGTTGTTTCGGAAGTACTCTCGTCTCAGTGCCCGTCCCACCCAGGGGGAACGCTCCACCGGGGTAGGACTGTTCGTATCGGCCCGCCTTGCCGAGCGTCTCGGTGGATCGCTGACTCTTCTGGACTCATTGCCCTCCTGGGCACCGGAGCCGGCCGGCCCGATGGGTGCGGTATGGCTCTTTCACCTGCCCCGGAGCGACAATCCGGTGAGGACCGGGAGATGACGGTAAGTTCAGTCCTGATCGTGGAAGACGAACCGGTAATTCGGGAGCAGCTGGCCGATATCCTCAACGAGATGGGGTTCTCCCCGATGCAGGTGGGGTCAGTGCGGGAAGCAACTGCCGCTCTGGACAGAGATGTGTTCGCCATCATTATCCTGGATCTGGGGCTGGAAGATGGCTCGGGCCTTACCGTCCTGGAACAGATCGTTCGCCTGGCGCCGGATGCCCCGGTGATGGTGGTCTCTTCCACGATGGATCTTTCACTTCGCTCCCACTGTTACGAACTGGGAGCCCGGGATTTTGTCGCCAAACCCTTTCGCCCGGATGAACTCAAGCGCCGGTTGAACCGCCTGATCGAGCGCCGTGGGTTCTCCGAATAACGTAGCTATTCAACTTCTCTTTCCACACATACACCGCACTGGTTGCTCCATTTTCCGCTGGTGTTTAAGGCCAGGTTAAGGAACCGCAGGTAGTCTCACCGTACAAGGGGCGA
Source organism: Spirochaeta sp. (assembly GCA_007117185.1). Classification (GTDB taxonomy): domain Bacteria; phylum Spirochaetota; class Spirochaetia; order DSM-27196; family Alkalispirochaetaceae; genus Alkalispirochaeta. Next base: position 5,762 of record SKHA01000333.1, read on the forward strand.
TGTATGTGCATAACGTACAGCAAAAAAACCGAAAACCAGGAGAATACCATGAACAGTCTCTCTCGAACGAAGTGGCGGTATCAGCTGTTGGCAGCGTTGACGATGATCTTTCTGGCGTCAGGCTGTCAGATGTTGGGAATGGCCAATCCATTCAGCAGCGGTGCCGATTCCTACCAGCGCGCCACCAGAGCCTGGGACAGCAATAACCCTGCAGAGGCGTTGTCGTATGCCGCCAACGCTGTATATCGCGATGAAAAACACTGGCCTGCCTACCGGTTCATTGTTGCGAACTACGACGAGGCGATGGGCCAAATCAACGCTCGGCTGGCGGAACTTGACCAACAGGAACAGTCCGTTGAGGTTGTACGCGAGAAGGTGCGGACCCTGCGGGACATGATGTGGTTTGTTCGCTACGTTTCCGACTTTCCCGGTGACAGTACCGATCCGAAGATCGTTGAGTCCAAAAATGACTCCGTTGCGATCCCCCTGACCGATTACGAGACACCGCTGGCAGAAGCCCAGGCACAGGGGTACGCCATAGCCTTCAGCCAGGCATCCACCCTCATTGCAGCAGGTCAAGTTGAAGAAGCAGTTGAGGCGCTGCAGGTCGTTACCCGGGACTTTGTTCAGGGAGCAGAAGAACGCGCAGCTGCAGAAACAGCGATTGCCGGATTCCTCGTAGAGACAGCCACTCCCCTTGTGGCGCGGTTGACCCTGGAAAACCTGGACGAGGCCACCGGCCTTCTGGCAGCGGCCCGCCGGTTTGAGGAAACCGAAGAGGTTGCGGCCCTCACCCAGGAGCTGAACAGCAGAGCCCCGGCTCTTATCTTCGCCGAGGCGGACAGAATCGCCCGGCCCGGCACCGTTGCGGCCATCGAGTCTGCCCTTGGAGTGGCTGTGCAGGTCAGAAACTACGCCGGTGATGACGCAGAAGTCTCTGCCCGGCTGGTCAGCTACGCCCAGCGGCTGGCGGATCTGTACAAGCGCGGAGTTGAAACCAGCGCCAGAACCGCCGGGAGAACACGGCAGGGAAACAGGGCTGTGGAAGATCAATACACCCAGCTCCTGGCATTTCTCCACGCCTGGCCCAGCGTGACCGGGCATGAGACCGCCCTGGAAGAATTTGCCGCCTTCACCCAGTCCTCACGGACGATGGTTCATGTGGTCCTGGACGAGGGATACGGAAACGCCCGAAACGGTGTGGTCGCCTCGCTGGAGGCGGCTCTTGCCAACCAGAGTGGCAAGGACATCTGGGTGATCTCCAAAGAAAATCAGGAACTGGCCCAGACGAGACAGCGGGTATTTCAGGGGCACGAGCGGGGCCGGTGGTGGTCTGCCAACAGCGAACAGGCAGAGCAGATCATCTATCCCGACAGCAGTGTCAGGTATCTGGATGCTGCCAATGGTCTGACAACCGCGAGTTCCCTGGATGAAGCCCGGGCGCTGAACATCGACTTCCTGGTGCGGATCACCGTGGAGACCACCGTCGGGAACGCCCGCTCCTCCCAGCGCCAGGATGTCCAGAGCGTATCGGCCTACCAGAAGACTGACGGTTCGGTCCACCTGGACGCGAGCACTGTAGACCAATGGCGCGCTGCCCGCGCAGTTGCCGATAGAACCGGCGATGTCGGGATGGAAGAGTATAACCGGCAGCTGGCTGAAGCGGAGATCACCGAGCTGTGGCACCAGGAATCGGTGACCCACACGTATCAGTCCTTTACCGCGCCGGTCACCGTTACCTACGGTATCGAGGTGATCAATGTGGCCAACGGCAGGAGCATTCACACCAGTCGCTTCACCCACCGGGATGAGCAGACAAGCAACGAGGTTCTCGTTGGTGTGCGCGCGGCTGTACCCGCCATTCAGCAGGCCCTGCAGGAGCAGGTTCGTCAGGCTCCGGCGGGATTTGACCCCAACCCCGCGCCGGTGGTCCAGGCGGGATTCGGGCAGTTGAACGTTGCTCCCGCGGCCACCGCGATCAGCCGGGGGTGATGCCCCAGGATCTTGAGGAGAATATGATGAGACAAAAGAAACTGAAGACGGTGCTGTCTGCGGTGACACTGACGCTGACCTCGACGGTGGTTGTGCTCTTTCTGAGCGGCTGCGTCACTGCGGGAAACAGGGAGTACCGGGCAGGCGAACGCGATTACAACGCGGGCAACTACATGTCTGCTGCGGAAAACGCGGTGAGCGCCCTGCAGATAAACGATGAACACGAAGAGGCTCTGTCCCTGCTGCGCCGGGCTTTGCCCCGGGCCACCGAGCAGATCGAATCGCAGATCAGCCAGCTCGAAGGTGCCACCGAAGGTTTTCCCTACGAGCGGATCGCGCCGCTGTACCAGCAGCTTCTGAAGCTTCACGGTGATGTGGCAGCGCTGCGGGTGGGAATCTCCACGGAAGATTACGACGGGCGCCTTCAGGAGGCCCGTCAGGCAGCGGCGGAGGGTCGCTACCAGGCCGGACAGGCCGCCCTTGCCGCAGGAGGCTTTGAGAACGCCCGGGTGGCCCTGGGTCACTTCAACGCCGTGAGCAACTGGGCCGGGGAGTACAAGGATACCGCTGCACTCATTGCACAGGCAGCAGATGCCTCCATGGCCCGGCTCTACGTATACGTCAATGATGCGCAGGGCGCGCTGGCGGATAGCCTGGCCCGAAACCTGATGGCCGAGGATCGCCTGGCGCAGGTGACGGAGTTGATCCCCCCGGGAACCCTCGGTGCAGGACCCGGGCGGGACGCCTCTGCCGTTCTGGCTGCAGCGGCCGGCCGGGGTGTTGATCTACTCCTCTTCGTTGAGGTTGGGCAGGTTTCTACGGAGCAGCAGGGGCTGCAGGAAACGGCAAAGCAGCTCATCGGCGGAGGGCAGGGGTTTGAGGTGACGGCGAACTACGCTGTCGGCACCAGCGGCCGCTGGCAGATCTATGATGTGGCCCGCAGGACCGTCCGCCAGGAAGACTCCTTCCAGGTGCGTCTGGGCGAGTCCCTGCGGTTTCAGTATCTTCCTGGTTCCGGTGATACCGATTCCGTCTTTTTCGAAGACGTGAGATACAGAGACGTGGCCTACGTGGAGCTTCCCAACTTCAGTCTCATTAGCGATACCCGGGCAATGACGCGCTCTGTTGATTTTGTGAATGCCAACTCCAATCGCCCGGATGTGCTGGCAACCCTGAGCTTCACGGAACTCTCAGAGCGCCTCGAGGGGATCACTCTTTTCAAGGATGTCTACGTACTTACGGCGAACGAAGGCCGTTATATCGCTGTCTCCATGCAGAGCCCGCCGGTGTACGCCCGTGTTCATGAGTTTGTGGAGAAAAGTAACGCGATCATTGCCAGCATCAGCGCCAACGTTGAACAGAATATGGCTGACCGCGTGAGCCAGGCTCAGAGCGCCGTCCCCTCTCGGGTGGAGGAGACGGTCCGCCGGGCGGTGCTCGCCCCGCTGTTGCAGTAGGGTAGGGGTCGGGGAGAGGTTGTTTCATGAAGATCATCCTGGCAGTCCTTATGGTGCTGATAGTGAACTCCGGTCTGGTGGCCCAACGGTCGCCCCGACCGGAGAGGTCCGCGGTGGACAACAACATCACCACGCTGCAGCTGCCGGCGTTTCACCTGGGTAGCAAACTCACCATCGACCCCTTCGACCCTGCCAGGTACGCCCGTCGTGAGGTGGACCGGCAATTCATGCAGGCGCATATTCTCAACAACGATGCCATGTCTCCCCCCACGGGAGACCCCATATTTACCTCCCGTCACTTCTACTGGGGATACATTCAGGACGCCAGTTTTGGCAAAAATGTCCTGATTGCGGAGATTTCCGGTGTCGACGTTATGGAACACGTGCTCTACCTGCTGCAGTTCACCGACGACGGCAGGCTGGTAAGTACGTTGCCCGTTGCCTCCTTCGCCGGTTTTTCCGACACGGATGTACGGCTCATCTCCATGGTTCGAGAACATCGCATCGATACGTCCCGCCGGCGGGACTTTCTCCACCATGACGTACCGGCGCATCTGAATCCCGTTGTTGAGCGCTCGTATGTCCTGGGACGATCCCAGGGCGGCACCTTCAGCGAGATCGTGACCGGCAACTACTACATGCCCGGTCCACACGGGATCGGTCTGGCCTCAGCCATGGAGAGTGAGTTTTTCTACGCCTGGGAGACCCAACCCGAGCGTCCGCGCATGTTCATTATCGGCTGGTCCCACGGGGGTTGCGTGGCGTACATCACCGAGTACTTCGAAGATGGAATCGGCGCGGTCTTCTATAGCTGGAACATATTTGACATCACCGTGAACCGGGTAGTCTGGACCCGCCGGGATAGCGAGGAAGAGGCTCTGAACCGCATCTATTCTTCTGGCGCCACGCCCCGGAGCGCTGAAGCGTTCATGGAGTTCTATCAGGCCGGGATTGAGAGCGTAGCTCCGGTGTTGCAGGAGTTCGGTATCATCTCTCAAACCGAGTCCTGGTTCACCCCCCTTTTCCCCCGGAATTGGTACGAGGGAGGCGAGGCGGTGACGGTACAGGTGACCAACGAGAACCGATCCCGTCATCCCGATTTCGGAGTCCAGCGTCTGAGCAGCTACAGTATGGAAATACACCGGGGAGACCGACGTCGGATCTTCTGGGAAGAACAGAATATAGGTGGCCTGATACTCGGGGTTCGCCCGATAGGGCGGATTCCCTTTCCATACGACCCCAACAAAAGTGTCGTTGTCTCCGGGCGGGTAACCCGGGGTTGGGAAGGGCCTCCCAACAGAGTTGAAGTTCAGCTGAACGGAGTACGAACGGACTTCTGATCGGTCCCCGCCCAGGATTCCCCGTGTGCTCGGTTCTTGCCCCCCCGCTTGGCCTCGTAGAGCGCCAGGTCGGCATGTTTGACCAACTGGCGGCAATCCTCAGGCGTTGGTGCTGCAGCTGGTGCTGCCGCCCGTGTGGAACCGGCAGCGGGCCGAAACGTCGCCACGCCGAGGCTTAACGTCACCACCGACGCCGCATCAGAGAACTCATGTGTGAGCCCCAGCTCCGCAACGGACCGACGAAGATTCTCCACTACTTCCATTGCCCCGGCCTGGTCTGTATTGGGCAGCAACACCACAAACTCCTCGCCGCCATACCGTGCCACCAGGTCGGTGGGGCGTCCCGCCGCATTTCGTATTGCCTGCGCGACCTTTTGAAGGCACTGGTCGCCGGCGCCGTGGCCGTAGTTGTCGTTGTAGCCTTTGAAGTTGTCGATATCCATCATGATCACAGAGAGCTCCGTCTTGTCCCGATCACACCGGCGGAACTGCCGCTGCAACTCTTCGTCGAAATATCTGCGGTTCGGGATGTCTGTGAGTCCATCTACCATGGCAAGCTGTTCCAGAAGGTCGGTTTTCTGTTTCAGCCTCATGTGCGTCCGAACGCGTGCCCGCACCAGCTCCGGTTGGTATGGCTTGGACACGTAATCGACAGCTCCCAGGCGAAACCCTTCCATTTCGTCATCCGTTGAGTCACGGGCGGTGACAAAGATCACCGGAATTGAGCTGGTCCGTGGATTGTTTTTCAGCTCCCGGCAAACCGAAAATCCGTCGAGGTCGGGCATCTGAATATCCAGCAGAATAAGGTCCGGTTGCACGTCGCCAGCGGCAACTTCCAGCGCTTTTGCTCCGTTGCCCGCTACGAGAACCCGGTAGTCTTCGTGCATCAACCGCGCCAGTGCCTGAATGTTGGCAGGCTCGTCGTCCACGATCAGAAGGGTCTGTTGGTCAGTTATTTCTTTCATTACAGTGTCAATCCATTGCGGGCAGCGACCATTTCCAGGAGTGATTTCGCCTCATCCACGGCGAAGCGATCCAGCAGGGTACGCAGCCGTGCGCATTCGGTGGCTGGCTCGGTGGCTTCGAGGAAACTGATTGCCTGGTCAATTGTCCTGTCATCGGCGAACTCGCTGCGGGAGAGCTTCTGATACAGTGAGCGAACCGCATCCCGCCCCGGGCCTTCCGTGCCCGATGATTTGCGGGAATAGTCGATAGTTTCAAGCCCCTCTCGCGCCTCTGCCAGCGCCGAGCGCAGCTCCTGAAGGATCGTATCGTCAACCTGACCGCCCTGACTCAGCAGCCGATTCAGCTGAGTTGCAGCCTCCTGCAGCCGCATCGCCGACACGACCCCGGCAACTCCCTTTAGGCTGTGCACTATCCTGCCGGCCTTCTCAACGTCCCCCTGTACCAGGAGATCCGGAATGGTCTGAAACTGATCGTTGATCCCATCCCGGAACCGGCGGAGCTGCTGCACATAGAATCCCTCGTCCCCCTCGCAGCGCCGCAGCCCCGACGCTATATCGAACCCGGCGAGCCTAGCTGGCAGCAGGTGAGTCTCCGCCGGCGGCGGCGGTTCGTGATGACTGTTGTCTGGCTGGTCAACCGCCAACCATGTGCTCAAGACGCGGTACAGCTCGCCGCGATCCACCGGTTTTGACAAATGAGCATCCATGCCGGCGGATTCGGCGCGGGACTTGTCCTCGGCCATAACGGCAGCAGAGAGCGCGATGATCGGCCCGCTCCAGCCGCCCTCGCGGAGTCTGCTGGTGGCCTCAAACCCATCAAGGACCGGCATTTGAAGATCCATCAATATCAGGTCTATGCTTCGGCTTTCGGCAACCTCCAGCGCCTCCGCTCCGTTCTCCGCCAGGGCAAGGTCTGCTCCGGTCTTTTCCAGGTATCGTCGAATAACCTCCTGATTTATCCGGTTATCTTCCACAATGAGAATTTGTTTTCCCGCGAAAACCGGTGGTGTCTCGGGATTCGTCGGGGTGCGCTGGTGATCCTGCCTGCCAAGGAGACGCATCATCGCCCCGTGGAGCGCGCCGGCAGTAACTGGTTTGTGCAGGAATCCGTCGCGCTCAGTATCGCCGAGTTCTCCATCCTGATCCTCGATGTCGTCTTTGTTGTAGGCGCTGATCAACAAAACCGGGACGTCTGCACGAATCCGACGGATTTCCCGCCGGGCAGCCCGGCCATCTACGCCGTTTGGCATGTACCAGTCCAGTAACACAAGGTCGAACGGATCAGTCGAGCCTTCAGCGCTGCGGAACTGCTCAATTGCCTCCTCGCCACTGGCTGCTTCCACCGTTCGTGTACCACAGTGCTCGAGAATCTCCTTGAGAACGATCCGGGCGTGCTCATTGTCATCCACCAGGAGCACCCGATGCTCTGAAAAGTCGGGGCAGTATCCGGGACCGGCGACATCATCCCGCACCGGCAATGTCAGGGTTACCGTAAAAGTGCTCCCGGCGCCCGGGCTTGATCTCAATTCCAGCGTTCCATCCATCAGGTCAACCAGTGATTTACTGATAACCAGACCGAGTCCGGTACCGCCGTATTTGCGAGTGGTGGACATGTCACCCTGGGAGAACGTCCTGAACAACCCTCGCTGGTCCTCTTCTGACATACCAATGCCGGTATCGGTTACGGAAAAACACAACGTTGTCCCGTCAGTGGTCTGGTCTGAAGCAGAGATCTCCAGAATCACTGTACCCGTCTCGGTAAACTTGATCGCATTATTGATCAGGTTGATGAGTATCTGCTTCACCCGGAGGGGATCGCCTTCTACTGCCGGCGGTACGTCCCGGTGGACGAAAAAGAGAAGTTCAAGCCCCTTCGCTGTGGCGGTGTAACTGAAAAGCCCCCTGAGCTGTTCCAGCAACTCGTCGATTCGAATCGGAGCCGCTTCCAACTGCAGTTTCCCCGCGTCGATCTTGGAGTAATCCAGAATATCGTTGATGATGCTGAGTAACAGTTCGGACGAACTGTGAATCTTGCGCAGGTGATCCTGCTGCTGGGAACTCAGAGGCGTCTCCATCAGCAGTGTGCTCATTCCTATCATCGCGTTCATGGGCGTACGAATCTCGTGGCTCATATTGGCCAGGAACGTGCCTTTTGCGCGGTTGGCGTGTTCCGCCAGTTCCTGCGCTGCTTTGATCTCAGTGATATCCATGGCGCTGCCGGCAGAGCGAATCAGTACTCCCTGATCATCGAAGACGGGGTGGCTCATCGCCCGCACCCATCGGATTGCGCCATCGGGTCTGACGATCCGGTATTCCTCCCGGAACAGGCCATCGTCACCAAATTCCCGCTGCAGCGCGTGTCCCACCCGCTCGCGGTCCTCCGGGTGAATCGCTTCCACGAAGCTGAACGGATCAGCATACAGAGACTCCCGGGACCGTCCCCACACCGTCTCATACGCCGGGTTGATGTAGAGCATCTCCTCTGGCGTCCGGATCCAGAACACCACCTGGACGGCGTTTGCCATCTGCTGGAAACGGGTTTCGCTTTCGGTAACCGCCTGCTGAGCCTGTTTGAGGTCTGAAATGTCCTGGACAAAGGACCAGATGACCTCCCGACCGGAATCATCGGTTGTCTTGATACCGTTTAGAAGCACCGGGTATCGAGACCCGTCTTTGCGGATATACTCCTTCTCGAATGGTCCGTAGAACCCGCGGGTTTCCATCGACTCCAGCTGCTTCTCTTCCTCCGGCAGGTATTCCCGGGGGGTGAGGTCCCAGTAACTCAGCGCGGAGAATTCTTCGGGGGTATACCCGGCGGGCTCGTTCACCGCTGTATTGAACTCCAGGAACTCACCGGTACGGTAATCATTGAGGGCAATGCCCACCGGAGCCGTCTCGAAAAGCTCGCGGTATTTCGACGCCTCCGCCACGGTGGGATTCTGGCGGCGATCCCGGACCAACACGCCGAGTCCCAGCGTCAGCAGCAGGGTGCCCAGTATCTGTGCCACGTTCCCTGTAGCTTCCCGAACTCCCCCGACCGGGTCGACAACGAATAATCCGGTGAGCTCCGCGATCCCGTGAATGAAGAGGAACCCGATCCCCACTGTCACGAGGACAGAGGTGGGGCGACCGGCCACGCTGTCTGAGCGATGGGAGATTGACGCTGCCAGGAGTATTCCGGCGATTGCCAGGGTGTAGATTACGGATGCTACCGCGCGCATCGGTGTGGCCAACTCTGCTTTTGGCGTCGTGGCGGCGAGAATGTAGATTGCGAACGTGCTGCCCAGAAACAGAAAACCAGCGCCTGCCAGCTGAGCCAGAGGGAGCCGACGAAACGACGAAGATAAACGGTTCATGTACACATACCTCACAACCTGTGTCCCCAACATAATGCCGCACGTCCATTTTTGCCACTGAAACTGGTGGATCGGTGGAAGGTCAGGTAGACGGTTGGTATACGTACTTTGCGTGGGTGTTGAGTTCAAAACATGAAAAGAGTATTTCTGGCTGTAGCCACCCTTTTGATACTCCTGCCTGCCCCCGCCCACTCACTTCGGGTGGTGGTGTTTTCTCCCACTACCGAGGGCAACACCTACTGGCCAGAGGTGCACACAGTCATGCGGGCCGAACCGAAACCCGATGCGGCAATCTTTTCCGTAGCTTTCGGCCAGGCGGTGTCACTGCTGGAAGTCGCCGAAGAACGCGGTATTCCCTTCTTCCTGAATGGACCGCTCTTTCCGGAGGAGCTGGCAACCCTTGGCGGCGCGCCGCGCCGGGATTACCGGACCTGGATCGGTTATTTCATCCAGGACGAGGAGGAGAAGGGCTACCTCCTGGCGCGGAAGCTGATCGCGGCGGCCCGCGCCGCCGGCCGGGTTGCTCCGGACGGGGCGGTCCAGGTGGTGGGTATTGGTGGTGATGCCACGTGGTACGGGTCGGCGTTGCGTGAAGCGGGGTTGCGCCGAGCCGTGGCTGAGGACCCGATGGCTCATCTGCTCCAGACGGTTCCCACGCGGTGGACCCCCGCAGAGGGGCGAGAGATGACCACCCGGCTTCTCGCCCGCTACCCCGAGGTGACGGTGGTCTGGGCTGCCAGCGACCAACTGGCCCTTGGCGCCGCAGAGGGTCTGCGCTCCCGCGGACTGGAACCGGACCGGACAGGATTTACCGGTGGGCTGGATCTCTCGTTGGTGGGACTTGAAGCGGTGCGTGACGGAACCCTCACCGCTACGGTGGCCGCCACCACCCTGATCTGGGCAGAGGTTCTGGTCTGCCTGCACCACTACCTCCAGAGCGCGGATATTGACGACCGGCCCGGCGTTGAGATCTCCTTCCCACCTGAGGTCGCAACAAAGACCACAGCGGAGGAGTTCATCGGGCTGCGGGGGCAGTACGAGACTATCGATTTTTCCGAACTGGAACCGTGTCGTAATCAGCGTCGGGAGGATGACCGGTGAAACCCGCCGCACCCTCTTCGTCCCGGCTGGCCTTCCGGCACCTTCTTGTGGTGGTTCTGGTGACAGCCATCTTCTCTATGGGGATGCTCCTTTACCAGATCAGAATACAGTATGCCCTGGGAATCCGAGCCCAGAACGACATTCTGGAGATGATCGAAGAGAGCTACCTGCCCTCGGTGGCGGCGGGAGTCTTCTTTTTCGACGATCATCAGCTTCAGTTGCTGGCTCAAGGCATTGAACTGCATCCCTACGTGGAGTCGGTGACGATTCTCGAACGCCGCTCCGGAGTTGATGTACCGATCATCGTGCCCGGCCTGTTCACCATCGGTGCGTTCCTGGTTCTGGTGTCTGGCGGGATCGATGTCTCATTTCCAGCCCTGGCGTCACTCAGCGTGTACGTCGCGACGATCCTGTTGATTAATACCGGTTACACCGGTGGTGTGTGGCTGGCGTTTCTGCTGGCCATTCTGGTGGGGGCGATTCTGGGAGCGTTCAACGGTGTGTTTGTTGGAGTGTTCCGGCTGCCCACGCTGATCGTGACGTTGGGATCAACCTACGTGTTTCGCGGGTTCATGCAGGGTGCGCTCAACTCCAAGCAGCAGGCGACAATTCCTGTGGGAATGAGGGAGTTCGGCCGGTCTACACTCTTTACCGCCACCAACCCGGTTACCGGGCTCACAGCACGGATGCCCGTGGCATTCCTCATCTTTCTGGCCATTCTTATCGCCGTGGCGCTGATGCTGCGTTATACCATGTTCGGTCGCTCGATTTTCAGCATCGGCGGTTCGGAAGTGAGCGCTCACCGCGCCGGATACAACGTGATGCTCACGAAGATTCTCATCTACGTGATGGTCGGAATCATGGCCAGCATCGCCGGGGTGATCCGGGTGAGCATGATGCAGCAGCTGCACCCCACCAACATGCTGGGGATGGAGCTGCGGATAATCGCCGGTACGGTCCTTGGGGGGACGGCGATAACCGGAGGGAAGGGGTCGCTGCTGGGGGCCATGATGGGATCACTTCTGATCGTGATCGTGGTGAACTCCATGATCCTGCTGGGAATCCCCACCTCCTGGCGAAGTGTGTTCACCGGCGCGTTGATCATCATTGGTACCGGTGTGAGTGCCTGGCAGGTTGTCGACCGATACCGCGGGAAGAAAACCAAACGTGCGAAGGCGCAGCCGGTGGAGGCGGGGGCATGATGAAGTCCGTCACTGCTGTTTTGAAGCGGGACCAGCACGTTACTCGCCTGTTGGTCATGATTCTTGTCTGGTTGGCATTTCTGGCTGTCACGCGATTCAGTCGGTTCTACTCCCTCCTCAACTTCCAGACGATGGCGGCACAGTTTCCCGAGTACGGGCTGATGGCCCTGGGGGTGATGCTGTGCATGATCACCGGGGGAATTGACCTTTCCATGGTCGGTATCGCCAACCTCACCGGCATTTTTATGGCCTACCTGCTTCTCGCATTGACCGGCGAGGCTGGAAACCTGCCGGTCTACGCCATACCTCTGGTGTTTGTGCTGGGAGTCACCATCGGCGCCGTTCTGGGGTTGTTCAACTCGATTTTGATTACCCGCTTCAAGATTCCGGCCATCCTGGCCACCCTGGGAGCCGGCGAGCTGTTTACCGGTATTTCCATGGCCATGACCAACGGTGCCGCGGTGAGTCGTTTTTCTCCGGACTACGCAATGACCGTCAACAGTCGTGTTCTGGGCGGGCTGGTCCCTGTCCAGACGCTCATCTTTGTGGCAGCGGCGCTGCTGGTATGGATGCTGCTGTCGCGGACCACCTACGGACCCAAACTCTACCTGCTGGGGACCAACCCCGTTGCCGCTCGGTTCAGCGGCCTGAACGTCCCCGCCTTGCTGACAAAGACGTACGTCCTCTCCGGCATTTTCGCCGGATTGGCCGGCGTGGTGATGCTGGGCAACTACAACTCCGCCCGGGCAGACTACGGTACCGTCTACACCCTGCAAAGCATCATGATC
>SKHA01000203.1 GCA_007117185.1 Spirochaeta sp.
AGTTGCTGGAGTTCCTGGTTGCGGGAGCGCGCCGCTGTGGCGCCGGGGTGGTCGGCGTGGGCACCCCCGGGCTGGTGACACCCCAGGGATCCCTGGCGGGGCTCTCGGAGAACATCGCCGGCTGGGGGCCCCTGGCGCTGGAGGAGCTGCTGCGGCGCCGGACGGGAAAGGCCGTTACCGTTCTGAACGACGTCTCCGCTGCAACCTACGGTGAGTACCGTTGCGGCGCCGGGGCGGACGCCGGGGACGATCCGATGGTCATGGTCGCCCTCGGGACGGGGCTGGGTGGCGGCGTGGTGGTCAGGGGAGAGCTCCTCAGCGGGTATCGCGGTCTCGCCGGGGAGTTCGGGATGATGGTTGTCCATCCCGAGGGGCGCCCGGCGGCAAGCGTCAGCGGCGGGGCCCCTGCCGGCAGCCTGGAGAGTTACGCGTCGGCCACGGGGATCGTCGCCACCCTGCGGGAGCTGGCCCCGAGGTTCACAACCCCCCTGGCAGAGCACGTCACCGCCGCCGGGTCCGACGACCCCCACTCCCTCACCGCGGAGACGGTCTACCGGTACCTGAAGCAGGGGGATCCCCTGGCCGTCGAGGTGCACCAGGTCACCTGCAGGATGCTTGCCCGGGGTCTCTCGGCGATCATCAGTGTGGTGGCTCCCCGGGTGATCGTTCTTGGCGGCGGGGTGATGCGGTCCGGAACGGTCATCATCGACGGCGTGAAGGAACATCTGCAGCGGGGGATCTACCCGCCCCTGCTTGACGGTCTGTCTCTGCGGGCGGCGTCGCTACCCCACGCCGGGGTGGTCGGCGCGGGGCTGTACGCCCTGATGCGGGAGAAAAAACCGATTTGACAGCTCCGATATCTCGTCTTATAGTTATCGATAAATATTAATCGGTTTTGGTTTCGAGACGAAAGGAGCATTGTATGCAGCAACCCGCAGTCGTTGAAGCCGCGACCACATCCGACGAGGAGCGCCAGGGCATCGACTTGGTGAACCGTTTCCTCGCCGACTGTTCCGACACCACCGGGGTTCTGATCCCGGTACTGCAGCGGGCCCAGGAAGCACTGGGATATCTCCCGGTGCCCGTTCTCAAGCACATCGCCCGATCTCTTGACATCCCCTACAGCGAGGTCACCGGAGTGGTCACCTTCTACTCCTACTTCTCTACCGTGCCCAGGGGGCAGCACGTGGTGCGGGTGTGCCTCGGAACCGCCTGCTACGTCCGCGGGGGCAAACCGGTGCTGGAGGCGATGGAGCGGGCCAGCGGGTGCTCCGTCGGCGGCACTACTGATGACCGGGCGTTCTCCCTGGAAGTGGGACGCTGCTTCGGCGCCTGCGGCCTCGCCCCGGTGGTTATGGTCAACGAAGACGTTCACCAGCGGGTAAAACCGTCCCGCTGTGACGCCCTGCTGAGCCATTACCGGGACACCCAGGAGGTACCCCATGATCAACAGTAGACAGGATCTGGAAGCACTGGTGGCGCGCCGCCGGCGCGAACTGGAAAATACCCGCGACGAGTCAACCCGGGTTGTCCGGGTCTGCCGCGGGGGAAGCTGCATCGCCGGTGGCGGCGATGAGCTGTACCGCCACCTGGAAGAGATCGCCGCCGGCGATCCCCGTATCGAAGTGTGCGCCACCGGGTGCATGGGCCCCTGCGCGGAAGGTCCCCTGGTGGAGACGGACGGAAAGATCTACGGGTCGATGAACCCGGACCTCCTGGATGACCTGCTGGCCCAGCCGGAGAGACCCGATGAGGCCAGAGCCGCCGGAGACGGCCCGGTGATTCCTCTGGAGATGGACGCTTTCTTCCGGCGCCAGCGCAAGATCGCCCTGCGCAACTGCGGCTCCATTCGTCCCGACTCGGTTGTGGATTACCTGCTGGCGGATGGCTACGCCGCCGTCGCGCGCACCCTGGAGACCCTGAGTCCCGCTGACGTTCTGCAGGTCATGAAGGAATCCGGTCTTCGCGGCCGCGGTGGCGCCGGTTTTCCCACCTGGCTCAAATGGAGTTTCGCCGCCCGTGAACCGGAGGGGCAGAAATACGTGCTGTGCAACGCCGACGAGGGCGACCCCGGGGCGTTCATGGACCGCAGCATCATCGAGGGAGACCCCCACAACCTGATAGAGGGGATGATCATCGCCGCATACGCGGTAGGAGCGTCCCGGGGCTACGTCTACGTGCGAGCGGAGTACCCCCTGGCGGTGGAGCGGCTGCAGCACGCCCTGGAACAGGCCCGGGAGCTGGGGCTGCTGGGGGTGGATATTCTGGGCAGCGGCTTCAGCTTCGACCTTGAGATCCGCAAGGGTTCCGGGGCGTTTGTCTGCGGCGAAGAGACCGCCCTGATGAACTCCATCGAGGGCAAGCGGGGTGAACCCCGCCCGCGCCCCCCCTTTCCGGCACAGCAGGGGCTGTGGGGCAAGCCGAGCGTCCTCAACAACGTTGAGACCTACGCCAACGTCGCCTGGATCCTCCTTCACGGCGCGGCAGAATTCGCCGCGCTGGGGACGGAGAAGAGCAGCGGCACCAAGGTCTTTGCCCTGGCCGGAGCGGTCCAGAACACCGGGCTGGTTGAGGTTCCCGTCGGTACCACCCTGGGCGAGCTGGTCTTCGATATCGGCGGAGGCATGAAAGGCGGCCGCCCCTTCAAGGCGGCCCAGGTTGGCGGCCCCTCCGGTGGATGCATCCCCATTCAGTACCTGAACACCCCCCTGGACTACGAATCCCTGCAGGAGCTGGGGGCGATCATGGGCAGCGGTGGCCTCATCGCGATGGATGACGAGACGTGCATGGTCGACGTGGCGCGCTTCTTTCTGGAGTTTGTCCAGGAAGAATCCTGCGGCAAGTGCGTACCCTGCCGGGTGGGAACCAAACGGATGCTGGAGATCCTGGAGCGGATCTGCCGCGGCGAAGGGGTGGAAGGCGACATCGAGCGGCTGGAAGGGCTGGGCGAGCAGATCAAGGACACCGCCCTGTGCGGACTGGGACAGACCGCCCCCAACCCGGTGCTCTCCACCATCAGACATTTTCGTCATGAGTACGAGGCGCACATTCGGGACCATCACTGCGAAGCCGCGGTCTGTCCGGGGCTGGTTCGGGCGCCCTGTCAGAGCGCCTGCCCCGCCGGGGTGGATATTCCCGGATTCGTCTCGCTGGTTGGGGAACAACGCTACGCCGAAGCGCTGCGGCTGCACCGCGAACGCAACCCCTTCGCGGCGGTGTGCGCCCGGGTGTGCTTTCACACCTGCGAAGAACACTGCCGCCGCTCCACGGTGGACGAGGCGGTGGCGATCCGCGGGGTGAAGCGCTTCATGGTGGACCAGGAAGTGACGGTGCAGCTACCCAAGGTTCAGCCCGGCGAGGGCAACGCCGAGCGCAAGATCGCGATCATCGGAGCCGGCCCGGCGGGGCTCTCCTGCGCCTACTTTCTCGCCCGACTGGGATACCGTCCGCTGGTCTTCGAGTCGGAGCAGCGCCCCGGCGGAATGCTGGTTCAGGCTATTCCGGCGTACCGGCTGCCTCGGGAGACCCTGGCCCGGGAGATCCGCATGATCGAACAGCTGGGGGTGGAAATAAGAACGGAAACCGCCCTTGGGCGGGACATCACCCTGGATGGACTGCGCGCCGACGGCTACGAGGCGATCTTTCTGGGGGTTGGCGCCCCGGGAAACATGGCCATGGATATCCCCGGCGAGGATGCCCGGGGGGTGGTCATGGCCGGAGAGTTTCTCAAGCAGTACAACATTAAAGGCTCCACCCCGGTGGGCCGCTCTGTTGTGGTGGTTGGCGGAGGCAACGCGGCGATCGACGCCGCCCGCACCGCTGTTCGGCTGGGTCCGGAAGAGGTCACTGTGGTCTACCGCAGGACCCAGGACCAGATGCCCGCCTACAACGAGGAGATCGAAGAGGCGCTGAACGAGGGGGTTCAACTGAAGACCCTCACCCAGCCCCTGGAGGTGGTAACCGACGCCAGGGGCGCGGTCACCGGGCTGCGCTGCGTCACCATGGCCCTGGGGCAGTTCGATCGCAGCGGCCGGCGGCGCCCCGCCGAGTCCGGGGCAGACTCCTGGGTCATTCCCTGCGACCAGGTGATCGTGGCGATCGGCCAGACCCTGGACCTGGCCCCCCTCTTTACCGAGGCGCCCACGCTGGGCAGCAACGGCTTCGTCCGCGCTGACAGCAGGACCGGGGAAACCTCGCTGCCGTGGCTCTTCGCCGGGGGCGACGACGTCACCGGACCCTCCTCGGTTGTCGAGGCGATCGCTGCGGGTGAACGCGCCGCGGTAGGCATGGACCTGTACCTCACCGGCGAGGCCCACCCGTTCTGGCGCACCGAAGTCGCCGTGGACACCACCTTCGACCCCGACGCAGACCCTGCGCCGTATCCCCGGGTTGAGCAGCGGACCATCGAAGTACGCCGGCGGATCCATAACTTCGAGGAGGTGGAGCAGCCCTGGTTTGAAGAGGTGGCCCTCTGTCAGGCACGTCGCTGCCTGCGCTGCGATTACGGTAAGACACCGGTAGCGCCGGTGGTCCCGGTGAGCTCCACAGGAGGCACAGCATGAACATCACCATTAACGGAACAGAGCTGCAGGCTGCTGAAGGGGCTACGATACTGGAGGCAGCCCGGGAGATGGGCATCGAGATTCCAACCATGTGCCACATGCGTGGCCGGGACCCCCTCGGGGCGTGCCGGGTCTGCGTTGTGGAGGTCGAGGGGGCCAAAACCCTCATGGCCGCCTGCGCCACCCCCGTGGCCGAAGGGATGAAGGTGAAGACCGCCTCCCGACGGGTCCGGGCGGCCCGGCGGACGGTGGTGGAACTGGCGTTGAGCGAGCACATTGGAGAGTGCCAGAGCTGCGACCGCAGTCTGGACTGCGAACTCCGGGAGATCGCCTTCCAGTTCGGTATTGAACATGTCTCCTGGTCCGGCGAGCGCCCCGAGCCGGTCAGAGATTTCAGCACCCCGGCGCTGATCAGGGACACCGGCAAGTGCATCAAGTGCCGCCGCTGCGTTGCGGTGTGCAGCGACACCCAGCAGGTCTCGGCGCTGTTTCCCCAGGGCCGGGGGTACGCTACCGTGGTGGGTCCGGCATTCACCATGGACCTTGCCGACGTAGCCTGCGTGCAGTGCGGACAGTGCGCCGCGGTGTGTCCCGTTGGCGCCATCAGCGAACGCAGCCACACCGAAGGGGTCTGGAAGGCCCTTGAAGACCCCCAGCAGCACGTGGTGGTGCAGACCGCCCCGGCGATCAGGGC
>SKHA01000157.1 GCA_007117185.1 Spirochaeta sp.
CGGTTTCGGTACCCTTCATGAACCAGAACGGGATCAGATCCTCTGCCGCCTCACGTAACGAGCCCGCTTCGAAGGAGCCCTTCAGGAGCCGCGCCCTCTCCTGCGCTTCCTGCAGATATCGCTGCCGAAACGCCAGACGTCCATCCTGCGTCCCGGCCTCTGTACTCTGTCGGAGGTTGAGTGCCGCCCCGGCGGAGAGCTCCGGCAACTCTTCAACGTCCTGAATGTGTTTCCATGCCCCGCTGTGCAGGTCAAACACGTACTCCTGCAGGAAAAACTGTCCCTCCGCGGCGATGAACTCGATGGCTGAACAGAGAAAATCCACCTCAGCGTCGTCGAAGAGGTAATGGAAATTGACTCTCACCCATCCCGGCTTGACGCCGTGAGAACCTGCCCGGATGTGCCGGCGGTACACCTCGGAGGTCTCAAGATCGATGTGTAGCAGGCGATGCCCGTAGGGTCCGGCGCAGGAACACCCCGCCCGGGACTGTATGCCGAACAGGTCGTTCAGCAGGCGCACAACGAACCGCGGGTGCAGGTATCCTTTGCCGGAGCGCAGGTTGAACGAGAAGATTGCCAGACGATCCTCCGGGGGGGCGCTGCCGATGATCTCAATCTCCGGCACCCTGGAGAGCCGATGAATGGCGTAATGGATCAGCTCCTCTTCCCGGGTAGCGATCTCCTCCGTTCCCATGTGGTGCTGCAGATCGATAACCAGAGCCGAGCGGATCGTCTGTACGATTCCAGGGGTCCCCGCTTTTTCCCGTTCTTCGATGTCGGCGAGGTAGTCCTGGGACTGGGCGTTGACGAAGCTCACCACCCCACCGCCGGAGACTGAAGGCGGCAGATCACGTCGATAGAGGTCCTCCCGGATGAGCAGGATCCCGCTGGCACCGGGCCCCCCAATGTATTTGTGAGGCGAGAAGAACACCCCGTCGAAGTAGCTCTGGTCGTCGTTGCACACATCGATCTGCACGTAAGGGGCGCTGGCGGAGAAGTCGAAGAATGCCCGGGCGTTGTAGCGGTGCAGAATACGTGCGACCGCGTAGACATCGGTAAGAATTCCCGAGACGTTGGAGGCGGCAGAGAACGATCCGATCCTGAGGCGGCCGGTCCAGCGCGGATCCTGAAGCTTGGTCTCCAGATCCGCCAGATCCAGGTACCCCCGGGAGTCCAGTTCGATCTCAACCACCTCGCAGAACCCCTCCCGCCAGGAGATCTCGTTGGAGTGGTGCTCGTAGGGCCCCACAAAGACCACCGGTCGCTGCTCCAGCACCGAGGAAGAGGTGAAGTCTACCGCTCCGGCCAGCTGCAGCCGCTCCCGGGTAGCCGGGGGCAGATGAATTCCCAGAATCTTCTGCAACCGGATAATCGCCGCAGTGGCTCCGGCGCCGACGGAGATCAGCTTGTACCGTTCATCTGCCCCCAGGCGCTCTTTGATCAGTTGCTCTGCTGCAGCGAGGCGGTGGCTGGTAAGCAGACCGGTGGCGTCGTCTTCGGTGTGGGTGTTGGCGTAGTGCTCCAGTATCTGCATCATGTAGCGCTCGATGCAACCGAGTCCGCGACCGGAGGCGGTGAAATCCGCGTAGGTCAGCAGCCGCTCTCCGTAGGGCGTGAGAATCGTCGCATCCAGCCCGATCAGTTCATCCCGGATCTGTTCCCAAATCTGATTCATTGGCTCAGTATACGGTATAGTCCCTGTAATGTTCAGTAGCTCTCACAATAATTCCCCCAGGCGACGCACCCGTTCGTCCGTGCCGGGGTGAGTCCGCAGCAGGCGTTGCAGCACCGAAGAGCGCCCTCCCGTACCAATCATCCCGTTCCACCAGGGCCGCTGAAGGCTTTCGATCCGGACAAGAGCCTGAACCAGCGCAGCGGGGTCTCCGGTCAGCTCGACAGCGCCTGCGTCCGCCTGGAACTCCCTGGTTCGCAGCAGCGCCAGCTGCGCCAGCAGCGAGATCGCCGGAACCACTCCCATATACAGCAGCGCTTGAGGCGGAACGGGCACGATCCCGAACAGCAGCATCGGCAAGGTGGCAACCACCAGAATCAGAAGGAACCCCGCCATCAGCCGGGTCAGGTTCTGCATCGCCCCGGCAACAACGAAGAGGGGCAGATCCAGGTTGCGGATGTGGCTGATCTCGTGAGCAAGTACCGCCGCGATCTCCCGAGCCGAAAGGATCTCGAATACTCCCCGGGAGATCAGGATCATCGCCCGGGACCCGACACCGGTGGTAAACGCCTCCGCCCGCCGGGACGGGAGAATGTACACCGCCGGTACCTGTGCCAGCCGGGCCCTCGTTGCCAGCAGGCGCAGGGTCTGGAAAAACTCCGGCGCCTGCCACGGCTCCAACCGCTGGGTTCCTGTCGGCAGCATCAGCGGGTGCCGGGTGAGTGCACGCAGCGAGAGCACCGGTGCGGCCAGCACCAGCACCCAGCCCAGCCACGGCCCCAGAACCATTCCTGCCGCCCGACCGGCAAGGAAGACCATGGCAACCAGCAGCAGAACAGTCCGGGTCATGGGAGGTTCAGAAGAGTCCCGTCACTCTTCCTGTTTCAACGTCCAGATCGACGCCGCGAAACGCCGGGACGCTGGGAAGCCCCGGCATGGTGCGGATATCACCGGCAAGAGCGTAGACAAAACCCGCACCGGCGCTGGGCCGCAGCTCCCGTACCGGGAACACGAAGTCCCGAGGGGCGTTTTTCAGGGCGGGGTCGTGGCTCAGAGACAGGTGCGTCTTGGCGATACACACCGGCATTCTGCCGTATCCGGCTTCTTCAAACTCCTGGATCTGCCTCCGGGCCAGGGGACTGAGCTCTATCTCCCGGGCTCCGTACAGGCGGGTCGCCACAGCGTTCAGTTTCTCTTCCAGGGAGGCGCTGTCCTCGTAGAGAAACCGCGGCGACTCCTTCCGGGGGGCATCGGCCACCCGGGCGACCTCCTCGGCAAGGGCGGCAGCCCCCTCCCCTCCCCGGGCGTGGTGATGGGTCACCACCGCACCGGCGGCCCCGGCGTCCACAGCTGCCTGGCGTACCATATCCAACTCTCTCGGGCTGTCCGTTTCGAAGGCATTGATCGCTACCACTGCGGGAACCCGAAACTCCCCGGCGATCCTGATGTGGGCGCGCAGGTTATCCAGCCCGGCGGCGAGGATCTCCATGTTCTCTTCGCGGTACTCTCGCGGTAGCGGCTGCCCGGGGGTCACTTTGGGGCCTCCGCCGTGCATCTTCAGGGCCCGCACCGTCGCTACCAGGACGATCACATCGGGAAACTCCCCGCTTACCCGGCACTTGATGTCGAAAAACTTTTCCATCCCGATATCGGCGCCGAATCCGCTCTCGGTAACCAGAAACCCTCCCCGAGCCAGGGCTATCCTGTCGGCCACCACCGAGGAGTTGCCGTGGGCGATATTGGCAAAGGGTCCGGCGTGAACGAACGCGGGCTGTCCCTCGATTGTCTGCAGCAGGTTTGGCCACAGCGCGTCCTTCAGCAGGACCGTCGCCGCGCCGGCTACCCCCAGATCCTCTGTGGTGACGAACGCACCCCCGGCGTCCCGGGCAACGACGATCCGTCCAATCCTGGTGCGCAGGTCCTTCAGGTCTCTGGCCAGTGCCAGCACCGCCATCAGCTCGCTGGCAACGGTGATATCAAAGGCACTCTGACGCACCGGCCCGTCTGCCAGCTCGCCCAGCCCGGTGATCACGTTGCGCAGGACCCGGTCGTTCAGGTCCATCACGCGGTTCCAGCTGATGGTATAGGGATCGATGTGCAGCTTCCGCAGCCCTCGCTTCTCAAAAAAGGCGTCAGACCAGCGGGACTCGTGGTATATCTGGTTGTCTATCGCCGCGGTGATGAGGTTGTGCGCCGCCGAGATCGCGTGGATATCCCCGGTAAGGTGCAGGTTGAACTCCTCCATCGGGAGGATCTGGCTGTATCCGCCGCCGGCAGCGCCGCCCTTGATCCCGAAGGTGGGGCCCATGGAGGGTTGCCGGATGGCGCACATCCCCCGGCGCCCGATAATCCCCAGCCCCTGGGTGAGTCCCACGGTGGTGGTGGTCTTGCCCTCCCCCAGTGGTGTGGGAGTGATCGCCGTCACGTCCACGTAGCGGGCGTCCCGATGGCGTGGTTCCGCTCCAAGTCGGGGGTCAAGCTTGGCGATGGCCCGCCCCCAGGGGATCCACTGATCGTCTTTAAGGTTGATACTACTGGTAATCTCGCGAATCGGGCGCACTGATGCCGCCTGGGCTATCTCAAGGTCACTTTTCATCGTCGTTTACTCCCTGATCAGAATAGTCGAACCGGTGGTCTGCCGCGCTTCAAGAACACGGTGTGCCCCGGCAGTGTCGGACATGGGAAAACGCTGATTCACCGGAACGGTAACCGCACCATCCCGGACAACGGAAAAGAGCTCCTGCGAGTTCTCAATGAGCTCGTCCCTGCTCTGGATGTAGTGAAACAGCGTCGGCCGGGTCAAAAACAGCGACCCGTGCCGCGAGAGCAACACCGGGTCAAATCCTTCAATCGGCCCGGAACTCTGTCCGAACGTCACCATGAGCCCCCGCGGCCGCAGGCACTGCAGGCTGTCCGTGAAGGTACTCCTTCCCACCGAATCGTAGACCACCACCACCCCCTCGCCGCCGGTGATCTCGCGGACACGCTGCGAGACAGACTCCTGTCGGTAGAGGATAGTGTAATCACACCCGTGTTGACGCGCCGCAGCGGCTTTCTCCTCATTGCCGGCCGTCCCGATCACCGTGGCTCCCAGGTGATGGGCCCACTGTACCAGGATGGAGCCCACCCCGCCGGCGGCAGCGTGGACCAGGATGGTATCACCAGCGCTCACCGGATAGGTCTGCCGCAGGAGATACCGGGCGGTCATGCCCTTCAGCATCATCGCCGCGGCCTGCTCAAGAGAGATATCCGAGGGTACCCGGACAAGCCGCTCCGCCGGTACCACCTGATACTCCGCGCAGGAGCCGGGCGTCGCCAGAACGTAGGCGACACGATCCCCCTGGGACCACTCTGTCACCCCGGCGCCCACCGTCTCAACGGTTCCGGCGGCTTCAACTCCGACTCCCGAGGGAAGGGAGGCCAACGGATAGTAGCCGCTGCGATGGTACGTATCGATGTAATTGAGTCCCGCCGCCTCCACCCTGACCAGGACCTCGTCGGTCCCCGGCTCCGGGGTGGCCACCTCGCGCCACTGCAGGACCTCCGGCCCGCCGGGAGTGTCGAAAAG
>SKHA01000046.1 GCA_007117185.1 Spirochaeta sp.
AGGAATCCTGGACGGTGTTCGAATAGCTGCAGAGCAACGGGAGAGGCGGGTTTCTCCCGGGTTTTGTTGGGGTCCTCCAAGGGTCGGCATTGCCGGAGAGGGCGTGACAGGCGATCCACAAATCGTTACCGCCAATCGGAGTGCCGGCACGTTTCAGTCGGTTTGCATGATCGCCGCCCGCAGCGATTCGTTCCACTACCGCCGGGGGTTTGTGTTTCATCAGGTGCGCGTCCCGTTGTCTGGGTTCATCCGGAATGGGGTGGAGCACCAAATCGCCTTTATCGTTTCGAAAAATTCGGATGGTACTACTGTCACAGCGATACTCCCGGGGGATGCGAAAACCGTTGACATTCGACCTCTTGGTGACTATTCTACGGCACATAGCCACAGACCGTGTCATGCCGTTGTAGTGGAATTTTTCGGGGAATTAGCTCAGTTGGTAGAGCGGTTGGTTCGCAATCAACAGGTCACCGGTTCGAATCCGGTATTCTCCAGGTAACCCAAGCTCCGCGATCGCGGAGCTTTTCTTTGGCAACGGCGTCTATATCCAAACACCGTTCAACAGAGACTCTGAGAAAGGTCGAAAGCTCTGGGCGGACATCTCGCGATGGCAAGCCAATGGCAAGTATGATCGGTGCTCTCGGCGACATCGGGAGTTCGGCCGATCGCGTTGACGACTTCGTTCCGGTGAACGGGCCCCGACACCGTACTCCAATTCTGGTTCCGCCCGTCGCCCGGGGGTTTCGATGATTGTTTCACTCGTCCCGGTGGATTACTATCGGAGTATGGACAACGAAGTGAGCCGCAGGGTTGACGATGCGTACCGGCGGACCACATGGGGCAATACCACTGTCACCGCCGAGGGTTGGAGACAGATACTTGACGGCGATGACGAAGAGCAGAAACAGAAGCTCTTTGTGCACCTCTTTCTTGAGTCTGCCGACGGTAGTGACGTGCGTGAGTTATTTCCGCAGGAAGAAATCCAAGGCTACCTGTCTCGAATGGACAGACCACTCCCTCGGCCGCATGTGGAACAACGCCGGCGCGTGTGGCGATGGGTGTACTGCGGTATCCGAGAGGCGATTCCTGAACTGGATTGGCCGGCACCTCAGAAATCCAAGGGAGTGTGGCGCGATGGAAACCACAAGGTACGAGCAACTCTATCGGCTACAAGACGCCGCAATGGCGATGGTATTTTCCCGCCGGTTGGGATTCTATTTGACTGGCGGAACCGCATTGAGCCGTTTTCACCTGGACCATCGCTATAGCGATGACCTGGGTTTTTTTACCCATGAGATCAATGCGTTTGGAGATATGGTACGTGTGATTCGATCCGATCTTGATGACGAGTTCGATTCGGTCACCACCGCGATCGATGCCAGAGACTTTAAACGGATTCTCGTGACAGAAGACGACCTTACGCTGAACATTGATTTTGTCGGTGATCGGGCGCCCCGCGTCGAAATTCCCGAAGATCACGACGGTCGATACATCGATACTGTGAGAAATATTCTCAGCAACAAGGTAGGAGCAGTTCTATCCCGAGATGAGGCACGGGATGTTGTCGATATGGTTCAAATCTGCCTGTCGTTTCGCTTTTCCTGGTCCGAAATCCTCCAGGAAGCACGTAAGAAACAGCAGTTCGAGCTTGAAGAACTTGTCTATCGGCTTTCCACCTTTCCGGTCCAGATGATATTCACGATCCCGTACCGCCGAAGCCCACCCGACCCGGACGAGATGGAAACACTGATCCGTGCAATAGGAAATGATATCAAGACGACCACGGACAATTCACTTGCACACGCGCAGGCGCCGAGTTTGTAACCCCTCGCAGTCAATGATCACCTGCGACGTCGCCAGGGCCGCTGCTCCAGTTGAGCGGAGCCATCGACTTCTCTCGCCGCGAAATGGAATACTGAGTATGACTTTTACCTTCGGTCCGATTAGTGTATCCTGTCCATATGGCATTCAACCTTGACAACCTCACCAGCACGGTGACCCTGACCAACGGGGTCCAAATGCCCGTCTTCGGCCTTGGCGTCTTTAAAAGCGAGCCGGGAGCGGAGACGGAGAACGCCGTTGGCGCGGCGGTGGAGCTCGGATATCAGCACATCGACACCGCCGCGTACTACAAAAACGAAGCGGATGTTGGACGGGCCCTTGCGGGCACCGGCGCCGGGACCGGCACGGGTGTGTTTGTCACCACCAAGGTCTGGAACTCCGACCAGGGCTACGACAACACCCTGCGCGCTTTTGACCGCAGCCTGGAGGAGCTCAACCTCCCGGCGGTGGACCTGTACCTGGTTCACTGGCCCAAACCTGAACACATGAAAGACACCTGGCGGGCGATGGAGCGCATCTACGACCAGAAGCTTGCCCGGGCAATCGGGGTGAGCAACTTCGAACCCCATCACCTGGAGGAGCTCTCGGTGCACGGCAACCACGCCCCCACGGTGAACCAGGTGGAACTGCACCCCTACCTCACCCAGCAGGCGGTGCGGGATTATTGCCGGGAACACCAGATCGTGGTGGAGGCGTGGAGCCCCCTGGGTCGGGGCAAGGTGATCGGTGACGCTGTGCTGAAAGAGATCGGCAAGGCCCACAACCGCAGCGAGGTTCAGGTGGCGCTGCGCTGGGCACTGCAGCACGATATCGTGGTGATTCCCAAATCGGTCAACCGCGATCGCATCGCCGACAATACCCGGGTATTCGACTTCACCCTCTCAGCGGACGAGATGGCCCGCATTGATGGGCTGCACGTCGGCGAAGCGGGGCGAGTCGGCCCCCACCCCGACACGATCTCATTCTGAGCGCAGCACCTCGTTGATCCGGTCACGCAACTCCCGGTCTTCCTCACGCAGCGCCATCACCACCGGGATGCGCTCGAGGGTAGCGGTGGACGGGACGATTGCCCCGCGAAAGTACCGTTTGGAGACCCACTGTCCCACCTGACTGTCTGTCACCACCCCCCGGGTCCGCTGCCAGATCGTCCTGGCGATCCCCTGGATGTCGTTTTCAACGGACAGCAATTCCGCTCCCACCGGGGCGATGCTCGTCTCAGCGTAGCTGCCAAGCTGGCAAGCGATACGGCTGCCCCGAAAGGACTGCGGATCAAGTTGGGTAGGTTTGGCGCCCACAGTGAGGATCACCGGTTCGAAGTAGGCGTAGGGGTCAGTGACGATCGCCCCGATTTGCTCAAGGTGTCTGTTGGGCCAGCCCACATTCAGCAGGATCCGCACCTCTCCCTTGCGAAACGTCTCGAAGAGGTCGCCAAACTGCCTGGGGTGGTAGATCACCGAGAGACCCAGCTTCGCTGCCAGTGCAGACATGCGGTCGATACTGATTCCGGCGGAACGCCCATCCTCCAGGTAGCACCACGGAGGATAGGCCAGGTCGTGCCCCACGATCAGTGACGCAGCGCCGGCGCCGTCACCCTGGGACCGGGTCAGCGCAGCGACGCTGTCCCGCAGACGGGTATCGTCATCACCGTACAGGGCGACGATGCGACCCTCTTCGGCGATGCTGTCTCTCACGTACGTTCCGGCATCTTCAAGGGTCTCCACCGCCTGGTGCAGAAGCTCCACCGCTTCCCGGACCCGGGCCAGTTGCCCGTCCTGGGTGTTCACCGCGCCGGTGACCGTCTTCATGCTTTCCTCGATTCGCAGCAGCGCGTTGAACGCCCGATCAACCTCCGCGCCGGTGCTCTGAATCCGGCTGTCAACCCCCGCTTTGACTGACTCGTATTCGCCGATCCCGGCCATCGTCTGGGAGACCCGATCCCGCAGGGTGGTAAGCAGCCCGCCCATCGCTCCGGTCAGGTTGTTGCTTTGCTCGGCCAGACGCTTGACCTCATCAGCGACAACCTTGAACCCACGGCCGGCACTGCCCGCCCGGGCGGCCTCAATTGCCGCGTTCAGGGAGAGCAGGTTTGTCAGGTCGGCGATCTCGCCGATCGCCCGAATGACCTCACCGATCTGGTTGGCGGCGTCATCGACCTGCCGGAACGCGGTAGAAACCGCCTCAAAGCGGGACTCCATGTCCGTTACCGCTTCGGTGAAGCTCTCCAGAGTGTCCCGGATTGCGGTGAACCCCTGTACGGTGGCTTTGACCTGCTCTTCCGTCTGCCCGGCTTCTGAGAGGACGTTCTGCACCTGGCTGGAGAGCTCCTCAAGAGCGGGGATGATCTGGTTGACTGCGGAACTGTTCCGTTCGGTGCCCTCCACCATCTCCCCGGCGAACGCGCCGGTCAGGCGGGTCACCGCGACCAGGCTCCAGACCCGGCTGGACAGAACCTGTACCGCCGCCTCGAGTTCCTGAGTCTTCCTGTCGGTGTCCATCTGCGCCCCCCTTTTATGAGTGCCAATGTCGATTATACCCCTTGAACGGCGGGGCGCCTACCGAAAACGGACCGAGATGGGTTTGACATCCCGGGGAGACCACCAATACCCTTGAAGCAGTAATGTCTGAGATTCTGAATTTTCCGGAAAATTTCGTGTGGGGGGTCAGTACCTCGGCGTACCAGATTGAGGGTGCCTGGAACGAGGACGGTAAGGGGGAGAGCACCTGGGACCGTTTCACCCATAGGTCCGGGAGGATCCGCGACGGCTCTACCGGTGATGTGGCCTGCGACCACTACCACCGCAGCGGTGAGGACGTGGCCCTGATAGACCGGCTCGGGGTGGGAGCGTATCGTTTCTCCGTGTCGTGGCCGCGGATCTTTCCCGATGGCCGGGGTGCAGTTGAGCCCCGGGGGCTCGCATTCTACGATCGCCTGGTGGATCAGCTCCTTGAGCGGGGTATCACCCCGTGGATTACCCTCTTTCACTGGGACCTGCCGCAGGCGCTGGAAGAGGCTGGGGGGTGGACCAATCGCTCAACTGCCCGGCGCTTCGCCGAGTACAGCGCTACAGTGGTCCGCCACCTGGGAGACCGGGTCACCAACTGGATAACCCTGAACGAACCACTTTCGGTAACCGGCGCGGGGTATCTCGCCGGCACCCACGCTCCGGGACGGCGCTCGCCGGTAGCGGCGGCCCAGGCGATCCACGTCTTCCTGCTGGCTCACGGGTGGGCCAGCGACGCGATCCGGGCGGAGCAACCTCACGCACGGGTTGGAATCGCCAACAGCTTCTCTCCGGTGTATCCCTCGCGACACGTAGACCAGCGTGTTGCCCGCAACGTCAGCGCGGTTTTGAACGAGCTGTTCATGGACCCC
>SKHA01000355.1 GCA_007117185.1 Spirochaeta sp.
ATAACTCTACCAGCGTTCACGCGTGCGTGTCAACCGCTTTTTGTTATCTCCTCATTCGGCTCACCGCATCACTGCGGTGCGAGGCAGAACCTACCAGTTCTCTCCCCTGTTGGTCAACAGGGTAAGTAGTAAAACATGGTTTTTTTATTCACCGTGGTTCAGGGCCGCAAGGCGTTCATCGATCTGTTCGATCCGATCAAGAAGCACGGCTATTTCGGGGCTGTCTCGACGAACTGTCTTGCGCTGGTCCACAGTCATCCGCAATACCACCTGCTCACCAACCTCCTTGACCAGTCGCCGCCGCTCCATCGCCAGATCCTGTCGCTCAACCTGACGCATACCCGCCGAACCGAGATCACGGGCCTGGTCGCGGGCCCAGCCGCTCAGGTTCCTGGTGGTTGATCGCATTTGCGTAGAAAACTCATCCCAGACTTTCATTATTTATACGGTACATCGCATATTTCAATCTTACAAGCGGTGCACTCAATTGACCGGTCCAGTTTCCATCATCTACCATGGGGGAATACAGCAAAGGAGGACACGATGAAAATGGTTTTTCTTGGCCCCCCCGGTGCGGGCAAAGGAACGATGGCGGTGCGGGTTGCGGAAGAAGCTGGAATACCCCACATCTCAACAGGAGATATTTTCCGTTTCAATATCAAGAATCAGACGGAGCTGGGAACACGAGTCAAGGCGATTCTGGACAGCGGCGAGCTGGTTCCGGATTCGCTGACTATCGAGCTGGTGCAGGATCGGATCAGCAAGGATGATGCCCAGAGCGGTTTCATTCTGGACGGCTTCCCGCGAACCATTCCGCAGGCAGACGCGCTCTCCTCAATGACCACCCTTGATCGGGTTATCAACTTCGAGTTGAACGATGAAGAGGTTGTTCGCCGATTGTCCGGCCGACGCGTCCATCCCGGCAGCGGCCGAACGTATCACGTCCTGTTCAGCCCACCCCGGGTTGAGGGAAAAGATGACGCTACCGGGGAAGACCTTGTCCAGCGAGAAGACGACAAGGAGGATGCAATCAAGAACCGCCTCCGCGTCTACCGGGAACAGACGGAGCCCCTGATTCAATACTACCGGTCCCGGGACATGCTGGTGGATCTGGACTCGAGTCCCGCACCCGATACGGTTTACGCAGCGCTTAAGGCCCTTCTGAATCTGTAAGGGGATCCTGCGCCGGGTCCGTCGGCACGAGCTCCCGCAGTACCTCCGCTTCATCTGACGGCAGATGCTGCAGGAGCTCATCGATTCGAGCCACGTCTGAGAAGCCCTGCTCTATCGCCTGGGCGAACGCAGCCTGTCCCGTCGAAAAATCACTGCCACCACGAAGGTGCGCAACGGCACGGACGAAATGGTAGTCATGATCCCTGAGAAGGGCCGCAGGAGGCTGCTCTGCCGCTTCAAGGGCCGCAAGGTAGAATCCCCACTCTACATACCGCTGGAGCAGCCGCAGGACCTTCGGGGCGTCATCACGCACCAGGAGAAAGTAACGGTCCAGATCTATCAAGGCAGCTTCCTCCTGGTCGTTCCGATACAGGACGTCTGCCAGGAGCCACAGATATTCATCATCGTTCTCAACGAACAATCGATTTTCGACCAGCACATCCCGGGCCTCGCCGTAATTTCCCTGCATCCACTCCAGAAGGCCCAGATTATATGCCACGCGGACCCTCCCGGGAGACTCCTGCAGGACCTGCCGGTAAAGGACTGATGCCGCTTCGTGGTCGTCCCGACGAACGCGAAGGTACGCTTCCGTCTCCATGAGCAGCAAGCTTTCCGGATCCTCTCGACGCAGATCACCCAGGAGTTCATCCGCCCGCTGCAGATCTCCACGGTCAATCAGCAGCCGCACCAGGTTGTATCCAGCTGCGGGGAACGTGTCAGTAAGCGCGATCGCCTGGGAGTAATAGCGGTAGGACCGGTCGAAGTCACCCAGCTCGAAGAACGCGTTCCCGAGGTTGAAGTACTCCTCAGCAAGTTCCTGGCGGCCGACCCCACTGACACAGCCCCCCAGCGCCAGTGGAATCAGAATCCACAATGACACCCACCACCGCACGTTTTTCACTGCCCGGCTCTGCCCAGAACCATCTCTTCAATTGCCCGGACCTGTGATCGATACAAATTGGATATTGTCGATCCGTAATCGGCGATGAGCTGGATAATGTTCCGGGAAAAATCTTCGCTGTCCCGGCCGTTGAGGCGGTCACCAGCATCGCCCAGGCCGGGAAGAATATACGCTGCGCCGTTGAGCACCGGATCCATCCAGAGGGTGTACACTACCGCGTCGTCGATTGCGCGAGTAATCCGCAGCGCACCCTTGAGAGCAGAGATAGCGTTGAAGAATTTCACCGAACGGGGCTTGATTCCACACGTGTGAAGATACTGAATAATGGTAACCAGGCTTCCCCCGGTGGCGTTCATCGGGTCAGCAAAGATCAGATCACGGTCGTGGAGCGCTTCCAGGTCAAAGAACGACCGGTTGAGGTCCAGAATGTACTCCATATCCTTCTCGGATTTTGTGTCGTCCCGGCTGATCCGGAACAGCGCGAAGGGCGTCACATATCCCGTTGAGGTGTATTCCTGAATCTCCTTGGACATGATCATGGACGGCAGCAGGGCACCACGGAGCATCACGCACATGACGGTATTCTCCAGCGCTGAGTCCACATCGGGAATCTTGTGCACGGCGAAGTTCTGTACCGGCTCGGTCACGGGCGTTCGAACGATGAGATGGTTTTTCTGATGATTATCCTGTTCGGCGAACGCCAGGTTGAAGAGCAGCTCGTAGGCGCGCTGGATATAATACACGAACTCACTGTGCTGTGTGCGGGTATCTCTCAGTTTGGCAATGAGTCTGGAAGCCTCACCGTGAACGGCTCGGGGAGTTTGAAAGGAATACACCCGAATTCCTTTCTCTTCAGCAGAGATCTCCTGCATGCGGTCACCCATTCGCTGATACAGATCTATCAGCTCGGTCTTTGCCCGCCGCTGTCTTTCCTCATTTGGAGAGGTGCTGAGTAGCTTCATCCGCTCGAGAGCCTCTGCGTAGAGCTCGTCCATCTCCGCAACCACCGCCCGGTCCGTATCGGTGAGATATTCGTCCAGGTCACGGGCCTTCAGAATGACTTTGTCCATGGGCGGATTATACGATACGGCAGAGACAAAAAAAACCACCTCCGAAGTGAAGGTGGTTGGAGTTACCGTCCGGCCTCAGCGAATTGGGACGCCGAAGGCGACGCCGAGTCCGAAGGTGCGGTTGTCGTCAAGGGCATCTGTCAGAAGTGCATCAATGACGAACTTGAAACGACTCAGATTGGGGTTGGCTGCCAGATCAATCCGGATTCCGGTATTGAACGCTCCCCGCTGCTGGGCGTTGGCACCCGCAGCCTGTCGGCTGTAAGAAAAGTTTGCAAAATCGTTGATCCAGTGGACGTAACCCTGGAATACATCAGGGAAGAGCAGAAGATCAAAGCCCATGCCGAAGTCGATATCTCCGTCACCGGCTCCTGCACCAAAGGTTTTCCCCACGACAACGGTCGTCTCCGCTGACATACCGAGAAACGTTCCCGGATAGGTTGCCGCAAGGTAGATCTGCTGGGCGTTGTCGCTGGTTCCGTTCTGCTGCAACATCTGGAAGTTGGCCCCAAGAGCAACTGCCGTTCCCCGAGTCGGCAACTGCAGCTTTCCGCCGATGATTATGTCTTCGTTGTCGTCGCCACCGTTGGTGTCGTAAGCGAACGAGATCTCTGCCACCTGGAAGAGACTCATGCTCACCTTGGGGATGTGAGCGGTGGGGTCCGCGAGAATCGCATGGTACCCGAGGTCGAGCCCCACGTTGGCGCTGTGTTCCCACCCGATTCTCCCGCTGGGGATGCCGATGAGACCGGTGGAGCCGTTCAGACTCATACCCTTCAATGACTGGGCAGTGACGGTGGTGCCCGCGAGAGCCAGCAGAATCCCCGTCATTACCGCAATGTTCTTCAATCGCATTTCTATCCTCCTCAATCAGAATTACCAGTAATATACCGATCGTTCGGCAGGGCTACAACGAACTGCGCCAAAAAACTGGAGAAAACCTGATTATCTTCTCTTACCGGAACGATCTGTAGTTCTTCAGAAACTGTACGCGATCGTACGCAGCGGGGTTTTTGATCTGCAATTGACTGAGGGTGCCCCTGAACGCGTCCAGATTATCGTGCCCCATCGACTCCATCCACTCACAAATCCTCTGGTGCATTCCCGGGATGGCCCCGGGGCCCTGCCGGTAGAGGATGGAGGCGATCTGCACTACCTGTGCTCCCGCAAGAATCTGCTTGATCACCCCGTCTCCATCGTGAACACCGGTAGAGGCTGCGAGGTTGCAGGAAACGCGGCCGGCCATGATAGCGATCCACTTCAGGGAAATGGCCAGATCCTCGGGGGTGCTGAGCACGTTGGTGGGAACGATCTGCAGGGTGTCAAGGTCATAGTCGGGATAGAAAAAACGGTTGAAGAGTACCATTCCGGCTACGCCACTCTCGGAGATCTTTTGCAGGGTCTGGCCCAGGAGGGTGAAGTGGTATCCCAGTTTTATTGAAACCGGGATGGTAACCCGGGCCAGCACCTCACGGATGATCTCGAAATAGGTCGCCTCGAAGGATTCACCGCTGGAAGCGTCGAAATCCGACGGCATGAGGAAGATATTCAGCTCAATCGCCGCAGCTCCCGCGTCCTGGATCATCCTGGCAAAGTGGGTCCACTTCTGGGAGGAAACGCAGTTGATTGAGGCGATGACCGGTATCTCCAACGCCGTTGCAGCGCTCCTGACAAGGTCAAGATACGTGGAAAGTCCATCTTCGTTATTGAGGAAATCATCCATCTCCGATACTTCCGGAAAAAAAGGACCCGGACGCTGCATGATCGACTGATCCTGTTGCATTTCCGCCAGGATCTCCTCCTCGAAGAGGGATTTCAGGACCACCGCACCGACTCCGCTGTCCTCAAGCTGCCGAAGCTTATCCAGGTGATCAGTCATGCCCGAGCTCGCCGCCACCACCGGAGAACGCAGGTCAAGACCAAGCCATTTCGTCTGAAGTAAATTGCTCATGGGCGGAATTCTAAGGCTGAATGCCCGGGAGCACAAGTATTTCCACACGACTTGTGGTTCAGCTGCGGTGCTGATACGATCCGGTGGTGTATCTTGCGATTGCCCTGACCGGCAC
>SKHA01000348.1 GCA_007117185.1 Spirochaeta sp.
GATGCGCCAGATCTCTTCAAGACGGTGGGAGATGTAGATCACCGACACCCCTGAGGCCCGCAGGCGCTTCACCGTCTCCAGCAATCGCTCCACCTCGTGGCCGGTCAGCGGGGCGGTGGGCTCGTCCATCACCAGAATGCGGGCGTTCAGGGAGAGCGCTTTGATGATCTCCACCACCTGCTGGTACGCTGGTCCGATGGTGTACGCCGGATCTGTCGCGCTGATCGCCACGTCGAAGGGCTCCAGCAATTCCAGAAAGTCCGCCCGGAGCTTGGGCCAATCGATGAGCCCCGCCGCGGTGAGAGGTTCCCGACCCAGGAAGACGTTTTCAGCTGCTGACAGGTGGGGGATCAGGTTGAGCTCCTGGTAGATCACCCCGATCCCGGCGTCGATCATCGATCGTGGGCCGGTGGGGTGTACCTGATCACCCCGCAGAAGGATCTCTCCGGCGTCTGCCGTATAGACTCCGGCGAGAACCTTCATCAGCGTGGATTTTCCCGCGCCGTTCTCTCCGACCAGAGCGTGCACTTCGCCCTCATTCAACGTGAATGAGACGTCCCGCAGCGCTTTCACACCCGGGAAGCTTTTGGTGATGTTCTTCATTTCCAGCAACGGGGTCATGCTGCCTCCGGTATAGAGAGATGAAAACCGGGAAGGCCGGCAGATGCCGACCCTCCCGATGGTGGTACCGTACTCAAGAAATCAGCGGCCTTCAACAGGCATGGGGGAGATGAGCTGTACCTTCTGAGCCGGCTGTCGGCCGGTCTGCACAAAGTCAACCAGCGCCTGAAGGGCACGGGAAGCCTGTTCGCCAGGGAACTGGTCAACGGTGGCGCCGAGCAGACCGTCCTCGATGTAGGAGAACGCGTCCGGGGTGGCGTCAAAGCCGACCGTTACGATGGAGCTCACGTCCAGTCCGGCACCACGCATCGCCTCGATCGCACCGATGATCATCTCGTCGTTGGCACCAAAGACAGCGTCGAAGTTCGGATGTGCCTGGATCAGGTTCTCCATGACCGTCTGTCCCTGCGCGCGGCCGAAGTCCGCAGGCTGGCTGGCCAGGACCTGGATTCCGGAACCGGTGATCACCTCGTCAAAACCGGCCTTGCGGTCGATGGCGGCGGAGGCGCCGGGGGTCCCTTCAAGCTGGATCGCGCGACCGCTGCCACCGAGTTTCTCGATGATGTAGCGCGCCGCCGCCCGGCCACCTTCAACGTTGTCTGCACCCACATGCACCAGTACGGCGTCGGTGTTTGCCTGACGGTCAACCGTGGCTACAGCGATTCCCCGGGAAACTGCATCTTCGATTACCGGGACGAGGGCGTCCACCGTCATCGGTGAGATCAGAATCGCGTTCACGCCGCGTGAAATGAAGCTCTCAACGTCAGCGGCCTGCTTGGCCGAGTCGTTCTGAGCGTCCGCAAAGACCAGCTGGATGCCCAGTGAAGCCGCCGCTGCCTCCGCTTCGTCCTTCATCGTGACGAAGAAGGGAAACTGCAGACCCGGAACGGACATACCCACCACAATCTGATCCGACGCTGCCTCCTGGCGACCGCCGCCAAACGCAACCATCGGAAGAACCATTGCCAGTACCAGTACTGTCAGTAGAATCCTGCGCATATCAACACCTCCTGAAAAAATATCCGCCCGCTACGCGCGCGGTTTCAATACAAACTCTTACGCCGAAGGACCGAAGTGCTTCAGCATCACCAGGTTGTCAGTCTCGCTGGTGTTCTCGATCATTACCCCCTCTTTAGCGGCGTCGGCGGTGACGAAGACCTCGTCCTGGGTGAGCTGGCCGAAGCGGATCATCGCCGGCGAGTCCACCGGGAGGCCGTTCATTCGACCTGTGCCCTGAATGACGATCGCCCCGTAGGGTCCCTCGTCCTGGATGCGAACCGAGCGCCCGGGCAGTACAGTCAGTTCCTTGGCTGAGAACCACTCGGACTTGTAGACGATCCATTGTTCGTCGTATCCCTCGGAGGCCATCTCTTTGGGGTCCCTCACCGGTTTGGGCGGGGAGAAGCGGTTCTCGTAGAAGTTGGGATCCACGTTTTTCTCCCAGTCCAGGATACTGATGTAGTAGTCCAGATCCTCCCGCTTGTCCCTGGGAACGTCCTTCCACAGCAGCTCCTTGGGGGTATACACCTGCCAGACCAGCGATTCGAACATGGCGAACACGTCAGACGCACGCTGGGGCTCGTAGGTGAGCATGGACCCTGGGGCGTGGAGGATCCCCGGAGGAACGTCCCACCCGGTTCCGGGAGTCAGGCGGTGCGCCTTGGAAAGATCCAGGATCCCGTTGTCACCTTTTTCCCAGTTGGCGAGGCAACGTTTGATGTCGTCCGGGGTGGTGCCGGGGTTGAGGCCGAAGAAGGTATAAGGGAACCACCCGCCGTGGTTGTTCAGCTGCCGCGGGAAAAAGTACGCTTCCGGCTTACCCAGCCGGCCCACGTCGGCGGCGCGTTCGTCCGTCTGGTGCACGTGAAAGGGCAGAGGCTCCTGGTTGTCAAAGAACTTGCTGTACATTACCCAGCCGCCGTGTTTTTCCATCACCGCTTTTCCCAGGATCTCGTTGCCCATGATATCGATTGCAGAAGCGAGCTGAACCCGTTCGGTTCCCTGCTTACCCTCTACGTAGATATAGCTGAGCCCCTCGTCCGGGGTGGTGCCGGGACCGTTGTCCGCTTTGGTGGTGGAGGAGAACCATCGTTCATCGATGCCACCGCGATGCGCCCCGAAGGCGTAGTAGTCGTCGGGATGCAGTTTCAGACGTTTGCCGGGGACGCAGAAGCTGCGGGGAACCCAGGTGGGGGTGAGGCGCATCACGCCGCGACCCTCTCCAAGAGCCTGTTCTACGATTCGTTTCTCTTCAGACATTGAGTTGTACCTCCTGTAACGTATGCACCGATTCGCGCTGAATCAGTTCCGGTTGAAACACGGTATGCAGCTGATTCTGCTGCAGGTATTGCTGGTATTCCAGGACCTTCGAGATCGCCGTCCGGCACATTGCTTCGATGGGCTGCGCCACGGTGGTCAGCTCGGGGTGGACCATCTCGGTGAAGGGGATTCCG
Organism: Spirochaeta sp.; assembly: GCA_007117185.1. Classification (GTDB taxonomy): domain Bacteria; phylum Spirochaetota; class Spirochaetia; order DSM-27196; family Alkalispirochaetaceae; genus Alkalispirochaeta. Next base: position 3,075 of record SKHA01000348.1, read on the forward strand.
TCCATCCCGATGATGGAGATCTCCTCGGGAACGGACAGCCCCGCGGCGGCGAACCCCTTGAGCAGTCCGATTGCCGTCAGGTCGTTCTGGGCCCACACCGCTGTGGGCAGGATCGCCTCCCGGGCGATCTCTCCGGCAATGCGGACCCCCGAAGCGAAGGAGAAATCTCCTTCAAAGATCCATTCGGTTGGTACGGAAACGCCGTGTTGAGCTGCAGTGGTGAGGAACCCCCGCAAGCGTACGTGGGTCAGATCCACATTTCGCGGACCTGTCACCACCGCGATCTGCCGGTGGCCATTTTCGATGAAGTGTTCTGCCGCTATCCGCCCGGCGTGTTCGTTGTTCAGGCGTACTGAGAGGACCCGGCGGTCCTCGGAGACACGATCAAACCAGACAATGGGGATGTCCGAATCCAGCAGGTGACTCATCACCGGCGTCTCGTAGGCGATGGGTGTGAAGATGATCCCGTCAACGTGACGCCGGATCAGGTTGTCCACGAAACGCTCTTCCACATCCGGGAGAGAGCGGGAGTTGCCCACCAGCAGGCTGTAGCCGTGGTTGGCGGCGAAATGCTCCAGATGGCCGACGATGGAGGCGAAGGGCTCGTAGATGCCTGGAACCACCAGCCCGATGAGCTTTCCGCTCTTGCTGCGCAGCCCCGAGGCGAGGAGGTTGGGACGAAAGTCCAGTGTGCTGATCGCCTGGCGAACCCGTTCAGCGGTGACCTCATCAACGGGAATACGCCCGCTTATCACCCGTGACACGGTTGATACAGAGACTCCCGCGATTTTCGCCACGTCCTTCATTGAAGCCACGAAACCCCTCTTACAACGTTACGATGTCCTTGACATCGATTGCACAAACGTTATCATGGAAAGTGCACCCGGTCAAACGTTTTTTTCAGGAGGATGTATGGAACTGAACTTCAAGCAGGAGCTGACGGCGGTCTTTGGACACCCCGTCGCGGAGAATCCCACCCAGGCGATGGTTGAGGCAGCCTACCGGTACCACAACCTTGCCTGGCGCTACCTCACCGTGGAGGTGCTTCCGGAAGACCTCGGTGCCGCAGTGGCGGGGGCGCGGGCGATGGGGTGGCAGGGGTTCAACCTCACCATCCCCCACAAAGTGGCGGTGATGCCCTTCCTGGACAGCATCGGCGAGTCGGCGCAGAAGATCGGAGCGGTCAACTGCGTGGTTGCCCGGGACGGTGGGCTGGTGGGAGAGAATACCGATGGACGGGGGTTTCTCGAGTCCCTGCGGGAGGTTGTGGACCCAGCCGGTCTGGACGTGATGATTCTGGGCTCCGGTGGCGCTGCCCGGGCAGTGGCGGTTGAGCTGGCTCTGGCCGGGGCGGGCGCGCTGACCATCGTCAACCGCACCGAGTCCTCCGGCCGGGCGCTGGTGGAGGACCTGCGGAAGGTTGGAGCGACGGCATCGTTCCGTCCCTGGGACGAGACGATCTCCGTTCCCGAATCGACACAGGTTCTGGTGAACGCCACCTCCATCGGACTCTTTCCTGATGTGAAGGGGTGCCCCCCAGTGGACTTCGCCGCGTTGGCGCCTCATACTGTAGTTGCTGATGTGATCCCCAACCCGCCCTCCACGCCGTTCCTTCGGCACGCTGCTGCCCGGGGCTGCCGGACGATAGATGGCCTGGGGATGCTGATCAACCAGGGACGGTTGGGAATCCGTTATTGGACTGGTGTAGACCCGGACGCGGCGGTTATGCGCAGCGCCCTGGAAACAATTTTTTCACAGGAGGGATGATGTTACTAGGAATTTCCCCGATTCTGAGCCCCGAGCTGCTCAAGATCATCGCCGAGATGGGCCACGGAGACGAGCTGATCATCGGTGACGGCAACTTTCCGGCGGCGTCGATGGCGCAGCGGCTGGTCCGGGCGGATGGCCACGGCGTGACCCAGCTGCTGGAGGCGCTGTTGCCCCTCTTCCCACTGGACCGCTTCGTCGAGAAACCGGTAGGGCTGATGGAGGTGGTCCCGGGAGACAAGACCGTCCCGGTGATCTGGGAGGAGTACCGCAAGGTGGTGCAGCGTTTCCAGCCGGAGCGGATCGCCGCCGGGTTTGATATGGTGGAGCGCTTCGCCTTTTA
>SKHA01000240.1 GCA_007117185.1 Spirochaeta sp.
GCTCAGGTTCTCCGCCCGCCGCAAAGAGTTGCAGTCGTTCCCGTTCCGGAATAAGGGTTACCAGATCCTCCACCGCTGTTACCACGTCCTGCCGCAGTTGCGGATCCTGCCTGGACTGAACGATGACGGATATATCCAGCTCACGGACAAAATGTCCCGCCGACTCAAGTTGAAACTCGGTCTGGGGAATACTCCGCTCGGAGATCACGAAGTTTTCCCGACGCAGCCCCACCAGCGGTGCTCCGTAACGATCGTGCACGGCCACCAGCACCCCTACCTCGGGAAACCGCTGTGCAATCACCCGTTCGATGCGCACCTCCAGGCCGCTGTAGAGCGTTCCCTCCGGCTCGAAGAAGCCCAGTTCATCCCGGTCGATATCACTCACCAGCACACGGCCATTGGCGTCAACCACCGCATTTCCGACCCGGCGCCGCTCAGCGTCGTCGATCTCAGCGATAACCTGCTGCCGTGACAGATCGTAAAGCAGCACCCTGTTACCCGCCGTTATGAGCAGTCGCCCCGGATCGTACCACGAGAGCCCTTCCACCACATTTCCGGCAACGCCAAGGTCTGGCAGGTCCAGCGGATCCACCGGCAGGGAGATTCGTTCCAGGAAGTTTCCCGCGGTATCGAAGACAACGAGAGCCACACCCTGCCGGTCCCGGTCGGCAACCCAGACACGGCCATCCGCTACGGCGATGCCCGTGGGTCGTTCCAGCCCCGGAAAGAACCCGTCTCGACGACCAAAAGCAAGAACAAACTCACCCTCTGTCGAATAGACGGTCACCCGACGCCCGCCCCAGTCGGTTACGTACAACAGGGATTCCGCCGGGTCGATGGCCATGTATTGCGGTCCCATAAGAGTCCCCGGGGTAACCCCTCGCTCGCCGAAGGTACGGCGCCGGGTACCATTGGGTTCCAGAACAGCAATCCTGTTGCCACCGAACTCGGAAACGTACAGCTCTCCGTTGTACCAGATCACATCAAAGGGCTGGTCCAGACGCTGCAGACCACCCCGCAGACGGGCAACAACCCGTCCGTTCGGGGAAACCCGCAACACTTCCTGTGACCCCAGCGAGACAAGGAAAACGTCTCCCCGGGGCTCAGGGGCTATCCCTGTGGGTCTGCGGAACAGGGGGGGGTCGCCGGCAGACCCTCTCATCACGTGGGACCGGCTCAACCGCAGGGTCTGGTCCTGAAAGGGAAGGATGCCACGACGAAACCGGAGCACCTCAAGCTGCGAGAGCAGGTACGCCCCGGCGGCGCTCTGCTCAGCGAGAAACCCCCACTCGTTCAGAGCGGCGTCTTCAAAGCCGCTGCGAAAATACGCCCGGCCCAGCCACTCTCTGATGAGAAGATCGTCCGGGGTAAATGCCAGGGCCCGGTTGAACGAGACGATCGCGTCGTTGAAGCGGGTGGCGTGAAAGCTCCGCACCCCCCATTGGAACTCTTCCTGGGCGCGGGCGGCGTCCATGTTGATCGTCTGGGAGGCCACGCCAGTCAACGCCACCGCCCCGATGAGCAGGACCAGGATGCCCTTCCTGGCGTTCATACGGACACCCCTGCTGAGCGCAACAGCTCTTTGTAGTGTTCGGCGATCTCCCGGTTCCCACCGGACAGACGCAGCGCCCGTTCGTAGATCGTCTTGGCGTCCTGCATGCGGCCGTTGCGGCGGTACGCCAGCGCAAGCGAATCCAGATACGCCGGGTTCTGCGGTTTCAGCTCGGTGGCGCGGCGGCAGTATTCCAGGGCGGTGGCCGGTTGGATATTCTGCTCCGAGAGGATGAATCCCATCGAGTTCAACGCGTTGGCGTTGTTCCGGTCCAGACGAAGTGCTTTCTCCAGGTTTGAAATGGCAGCGGCGGTTTTGCCCTGGGCGTACAGGGCGTAAGCCAGCGCGGCGTACCCCTTTGCCGACTCGTAGCCGTCCTCAAGAAGGCGGTTCAGTTCGAATTCGGCCAGGCGATAGCGCTTCGTGACGGCATAGATGTAGCCCATGATCATCCGGGCCTGATAGATCTGCAGAAATCCGATATCCGAGGCAACCACCTGCTCCAGATACAGCAGCGCCTCGTCGTTCTTGCCCAGGTGGGTGTAGCACAGCCCCAGGTAGTAGCTGAGCTTCGACTGTTCCTCAGGTTCCACCTCTACAGCAAGAAAAAACTCCAGGGCCTGGCGGTACTTTTTCTTGTGGTAGAGCCGTATTCCCTCGCTCATCGTTCCCCGACAAAAGGACCGGAACGGTACTGCGCCTCCACGGCGTGATTCACCGGATTGAGCATGATCGGACTCAGGGAGACGTTCCCCTGCTCAACGGCGTGCCAGTCCGTTCCCGGCTCCAGCGGGTCCTCCGCGGGCCGGCCGTCAACAAAGTAATACGCGCCACCCCGTGGCGGTTCAAAGGGCAGCAATCGGTCGTCGTAACGTCGGGTAGATGGCGTGGTCACCTCCACCCCACGGTATTCGGCGATGTTGGGAGCGTTGATATTGAGAAAGTGATCGGTGTTCCACAGCGCCAGAAAATTATCCAGCTCCTGCAGAACGAACCGGGCCACTTCGTCGAAATGAAAGGGTTCGTGAAAGGAGTTGAGGGATACGGCGATCCCGGGTATTCCCTTGAACACCGCCTGCCGTGCGGCGGCGCAGGTTCCCGAATAGATGATGTCGGTGCCCAGATTCGGACCGATGTTGATCCCGGAGAGGACCACTTCCGGCATCACCGGGATCGCTCCCAGGGTGGCCAGAATGACACAGTCCGCAGGGGTGCCGCTGACCGCGTAGGAGCGCTCGTCCACCTGGGTACAACGGATTGGTTCCGAGATGGTGATGCTGCTGGAATAGCCGCTGCGCTCACCATCAGGCGCAACCACCCAAACCTCGTGGTCACGGGAAAACGCACGATGCATCGCCTTCAATCCGGGACTCAGTATGCCGTCATCATTGGTCAGGAGCACTCTCACAAGAGGGACTGTAGCACTGCACCGGGGGTCTGTCAAAGGCGGTTGTGATTGCCACGCCATCGGGCTATCCTCATCGGCGATGATTTTGAACACCCTCTTTTCGGCGATACTGCTGCCTCTGGCCCTCCCAAACGAGCTGTTTCCCTGGGGAGTGGCCCTGCCCGGGCTGGTGGCGCTGGTTCCGGCGCTGATTGCGGTACGCATGGCCCCGGACCGGAAGACGGCGTCACGTCTCGGAGCCCTTTTCGGAGCGGTGAGCACCGCCCTGGGAAGCTACTGGCTGGCGTTTTTCGGCGATTTTTCTGTCTGGACAATCGGGGGCGCCGTCCTGGGGTACACCGGCTATAATTATATCCTCTTCGGGTTTCTCCATTATCTGTCCCATAACGGCACCCCCTGGTACAGACCTCTGAGGATCGCCATCCTCTGGACGGGATATGAGTACCTGAAATCTGTCGGGTTCCTGGGATATCCCTGGGGGTTGGTAGCCTACCCTCTGGCAGGGTGGCACACAGTGGCTCAGACAGCGGAACTGCTGGGAGTCTGGGGGCTGAGCTTCATGGCCGCCTATGTGAACGCGGCTCTGGCCGAAGTTATCGTCAACAGGCGCTTCCTGCGCCATTTGATCGCGGCGATGGCGCTGGTGGCGGTGGGAGCCGGCTTCGGAACCTATCGGATACACTCCATCCGTCCGGATGACGCGATGCGGGTGCTGCTGGTGCAACAGAACGTGGACAGCTGGCAGCCCGGCCGCTTCTCCGATGCCCTCTCCCGGGCGCAGCAGCTTACTCTGGAAACACTGGCGACGGAGAGCGGAAGTGTGGGAGCGCCGGACCTGGTCGTCTGGAGCGAGACAGCGCTGCGAAGGCCCTATACAGGTCCGGACAGCTTCTACCAGACTACGCCACCGGACCTGCCGTTTACCCGGTTTCTGGCCCGCCTGGATATGCCTCTGCTCACCGGCGCGCCAATGCCCGCCCCCGACAGCAGTAACGATATGACCAACAGTGCCATTCTCATAACCCCTGACGGCGGTCTCCAGGGCAACTACGGCAAACAGCAGCTGGTACCGTTTGCAGAGTCCATTCCGTTCTGGAGCGTTCCTGCGGTGCAGCAGTTTTTCCGGGAGGTGGTGGGACTGTACGGAACCTGGGTTCCCGGAGCAACTACCACCCTGCTGGAAATACCGCTGGCAGATGGCCGCGTTCTTCCGGCCGGCGCGCCCATCTGCTTTGAAGACGCGTTCGGCTGGGTCTCCCGGGAGATGGCGTTGCAGGGGGCGCGGGTACTGATAAACCTGACCAACAACTCCTGGAGTCGCCAGGATTCCGCCCAGACCCAGCACATGGTCGCGGCTCGTCTCAGGGCGATTGAGCTGCGGCTGCCCCTGGTGAGAGGGACCAACAGCGGTTTCTCAGCAGTCGTTGACGCTACCGGAATGACCGTTGCAGCGATGCCCATGTTTATCAGCGACGCTGCGGTGATGGAGGTACCTCTGTACACGCCGCAATGGACCCTGTACCTGGCGATCGGAGACGCTTTTGGTCAGGTCGCGGCCGCAGGGATCCTGCTGTGGATTGTGTTGTCTGCTCTGAAGGAATCGGAACGCCAAAAATCGGAACGCTAAAAATCGGAACGCTAAAAAAAAGACGGGCCAGCGGCCCGCCTCTCAGTACAGTAGTGGCTGTTCAGCCTTTGATGTTGTACTTCTTGCGGAAACGTTCAACCCGTCCGGCGGTATCAACCAGCTTCTGCTTGCCCGTGTAGAACGGGTGGGAGGCGCTGGAAATTTCAACCTCGTAGAGGGGGTACTCGTTTCCGTCCTGATACTTCACCGTCTGGTTGGTCTGCACGGTGGAGCGAGTCAGAAACTCGGTCCCACTGGCAGAATCTTTGAAAACGACCATTCGGTACTGCGGATGTATATCTCTCATCTCTTCCTCCACTGCCTCAGTCTGAACCCGAAGTGTTCATTGACTGAAGGAAGTCGCTATTATTCTTGGACTTACTCATTCTGTCAATGAGCAGTTCCAGTACTTCCACATCATCCATCGGGTTTACCACTTTGCGTAGAACCCACATCTTTCGAAGCTCTTCGTTGGAGAGAAGCAGCTCCTCCCGCCGCGTGCCGGACTTCTTGATGTTGATGGCAGGGAAAATCCGTCGATCCGCCAGAC
>SKHA01000294.1 GCA_007117185.1 Spirochaeta sp.
AAACGTCACCTGCACCTTCAGAAAAAAGCGCCAGGTATAGAAAAACGCTACCGGCAACAGGAGAACCGCTACCACCGTCAGGGGTGCGTGCAGGCGCAGCATCAGCGGAACCGCCAGAAGCATCATCACCACCGCCCGGCCCAGCTCAACCAGCTGAACCGAGAAGAACTTGCGCACGGTGTCCACGTCGGAGGTGCACCGCTGCATGAGATCGCCGGTGGAGACGGTGCTGTGCCACGCCATGCTTGCGTTCTGGATATGGCTGTAGAGGGTGTTTCGCTGCTCTCTGGCCCATCGCTCCGCACCGACGGCGCTCCAGCGCCCTGCAAGGAAGGAGAAGAAGCCGTTGGCACCGGTGAGCCCGAGGATAAGCGTCGCCATCAACCACAGCCGTTCACGTTGCAGATTATCCAGGACGCGCTGGACCACCAGGGGCACCATGAACGCACAGACTGTCGCCATCAATATCGCTGCCAGAGCGGCGCTGAAACGGTGCCACTGCAGGCGAAAACTGGAAAGGATCATAATAACTACCCACAAGAAACCAGGGCGAAAAAAAACCAGCCCGGGGGCTGGTTCTTTTCACAACGGAGGGACGGATACGGCGCCGAACCCGGAGAATCCTCCTAAGGGTGACGCATCTCCGTTACCGGAAAGAACCAGCGATTATCGATATGAATAAACATGGATCTGCTCCTCCCTCCGGTGAATTGGCCCTTCAGGGCCTGACGGTATGAGACTGCAATCTCTTCAGTTGTGTCAAGTAGTGGAAAAACGGTAGTGGAGAAAACACGTGATCACGCTACACGATGGCGAATCTCGGGGACAACGCCTACAATAGACTAATAGGAGCTATCGTGGACATCCGGCCAACCCTGAGCTTCCGTAACGCCCTGCTGCTCATCACCGTCACTGCGCTGGTGCCGGCGCTGGTGATCATAGTGCTTTCAGGGATCGAGCACGGCCGGACCCTGGAAGAGGCAGTGCGGGCCGAATCGCACAGACAAGTAGCGGCGATCGCGCAGGTCCACACCGAAACGGTGAACTCGGTGCAACGGCTCATGGAGACGGTAGCAGCGCTGAACCCCTTCCGCGAGGGCGATCGGGGTATTCAACTAAACGTTCTGACCACCCTCCTGGAGCAGGACCCGGGGTTCATCAACTTTTCGGTGACAGATCGCAATGGAATAGTCACCGTCTCCCCGGGGCTGGAGACCGGCACGGATCTGTCTGACCGTAAACACATTCAGGACGCGCTGGAGGTTGGCAGATTCATTACCGGGGAATACGTTCGGGCCCGAGTCGGTGAGATCCCGGCGTTCCCCTTCGCGCTCCCGCTGCGGGACCCCGCCGGTGAGATCGCAGGCGTCCTGGCCACCGTATACAGCCTGGACGCCTACGATCAGCTCTTTGATCGCCTGGATTTACCTGAGGGTGCAATCGTGGCGATCGTTGACCACGAGGGGACGAGAATATTCTACCGACCACAAAGCGAAACGAATCCCGTGGGTAGCCCCATTCAGGCCGCTGCGTGGGAGAAGATCAACAGCGGCGTCGACGCCGGTTTGTTCACCCTGGCCGGGTCGGACGGCGTGAAGCGGTTCTACGCGTTTCGCCGCCTGAGCGTACCAGAAGAGAACGCTTCAATCGTGTATGTGGTAGCGGGCTTCCCGGAACGCCTCGCGTCAGGACCGTCCAGACGCATCCTGTTGCGAAACCTCCTGTTTATGGCGACGGTAGTTGCTTTCGCCGTGGCGGCAGCGCTGTTGCTGGGAGATCTGGTCTTTGCCCGGGGTTTTCGAACTCTCGTTAAGACAGCTGGCGCAATCAGCCGTGGTCACCTCGATGCGCGAACCAACCTGCCCCGCGGGCGTTCCGATATCGGCATGCTGGCCGAGTCGGTAGACCGCATGGCAGAGCGCCTGGAACGGCGTGAGCAGGAAAACAGCCGGGAGCGGGAACTCCTGAACCGGTCGCTGAAGGACAAAGAGGTTCTGCTCAGGGAGATTCACCACCGGGTCAAGAACAACATGCAGATGATCATGAGCCTGGTGAACCTGCAAAGCGACGGAACCCTGGACCTGGAGAGCTTCCGGCGAAACCTGGAAGCGCGAATCGGGGCGATGGCGACGGTGCATGAGATGCTCTACCAGTCACCTGACGTGGCATCCGTGGCGGTGGCGGAGTTTCTGGAGCGTCTGGTCAGTGTGGCACTGCAGTCTGCATCATGCGTCTGTATACCTCCCCAGATAGCTACAGATACCATCCCAGTGGCCATTCCAGTCGAACAGGCAGTCCCCCTGGCCCTGATCACCAGCGAGTTGATAACCAACGCGTGCAAGTACGGCGCCGACGACACGGGGACTGTGCGCATCGAGATCGGGCTGGAACGCCGCGAGGGCACGATCGTGGTGACAGTCCGCGACTACGGGCCGGGGATAGCAGGAACATCCGGGAGTACCGGCAGCGGCATCGGCCTGAAGCTGGTCCGGTCGCTCTGCTCACAGCTGCGCGGGGAAGTTCACATCGAGACGGACAACGGCGAGGGTACCGCCGTACAGGTGCGATTTCCTGAAATTTCGTAAGGTCGGGGCGATCAAACAGTCAGTTGAGGACCGTATCGTACGTCCGGGATTGGTCCCGCATCACCGATAAATCCCGGTCTGCCAGCGGCAACCCTTGAAACCTCCAGGGTAGCGAGGTATTGTAGATGACAAATTTAGTAAACTTTGGAGGTGCTTTCGATGGCCCGTGTTCTTGACGCCCTGAACCGTTTTTTTGAGGACGACGACTGGAAGATTGATCCTGTTGAGGGTCACAACGCCGTCCGCATGGCTTTTTCCGGCGATGCCGGCAAATGGGCCTGCTTTGCCCAGGCGCGGGAGGACCAGGAACAGATGGTCTTCTACTCGGTCTTCCCGGTTAACGTTCCGGAAGAACACCGCACCGAGGTTGCCCTCTTCCTCACCAGAGCCAACTACGGGATGATTCTGGGCAACTTCGAGATTGACCTCAGAGACGGTGAGGTCCGGTACAAAACCGCCACCGACTTTGAGGCCAACGCCGAGATCGAACCGGCAATGATCAAACCGCACGTGTACGCCAATGTACTGACCATGGACCGCTATTATGGGGCACTCCAGGCGGTAGCCGCCGGAGAAAAGGACGCCGCCGCGGCTATTCAGGAAGTTGAGGAGGGCTGATCCGGTGACACCCCGGTGTTGAAGGTGTCACCCAGCGCTGCCAGCTGCTGCGCCAGCATCCCGGCGAGTCTGTTCCGCTCCCGGTGATACCGCGGATTATGCGCCAGATTCATCTGCTCCAGAGGATCCTCGTTGAGGTTGAAGAGGAGCCACGGCACTCCGTCAAAGCACACGAATTTCCACCCGTCCAGGGTGACTATGCCCCGCCAGCTGCGGTCCACACTGTGACTGTGGCCCGTCGGGATAATCGACTGCAGAATGGCGGCGCTCGGGGGGGTGCCCGCCGCCGGGATGGGCGGTGGCCCCTGACGGCCTGACAATGCGGCGTCGAGCCAGGGTGCGTAATTGAACCCCTCCATCTGCGCCGGTACGGGAATGCCGCACAAACCCAGGGTGGTGGGGGCGATATCGGGCTGACCGATCAACCAGGGTACCTCGCTGGTACGCCTCATGGGGTGGTAACGTCCCAGGGGGCCCACGATAAACGGAACCCGCACCGCCTCCTCCCAGGGACTGGTCTTGCGGAACTGCCCGTGGGAGCCGTGCATGTCCCCGTGGTCGCTGAAGAAGATGATTCTGGTGGTTTCCGCCAGCCCCGTCTGGTCCAGGACGGTACGCACCCGCCCCACCGCGGCGTCGAGGTTTTCGATCATGCCGTAATACCCGGCAAGATCCCGCTGTGCCGTTTCGCGGACTACCTTGACCGTGGGGACGTTTTCCCTGAGCTGCACCTGAGCCGGGTTGTGCCGATCCATGAACAACGGCGGTGAGAGGTACGGATCGTGAGGCGGCTGCACCGAAAGGACAGCGAAGAACGGCTGTTCCCCTGGAGCCTGCATTTCGAGATAGTGAAGCAGATGGTCTGTCAGGGCGTCCGTTTCGTACCCGTCAAGGCGATAGCGGGGCACCTCTTCCTCCGGGGCAGCCCCTCCCCCGGCGGCAACACGGCGGTGCCCGTGGACGTAACTGTCCCATTGGCTGTTGTTGTTCTCGTAGCCAAGCCAGGTGCTGAACCCACCTCGTCGCTCTCGGGGTACCGTGTGAAACGCTGCCCGCCCGTCAGCCTCGTGAAACCCGTCTACGTGCCATTTCCCGAAGTACGCCGTGTCGTAGCCGGCGTCGTTGAACGCTGCCGCGATGGTGGGAATCTCCGGATTCAGACGCACTTCATGGCCGGGAACCGCGTGGTGGGCATAGCGTCCGGTGAGTATGGAGCCCCGGGCGGGGCAGCACAGCGGAACTGTTGCCAGGGCGTTTCGCGAGTAGACTCCCTGCTGCGCGAGAGCATCGATGTTCGGCGTGGAAACGTTGGGATCGCCCTCGATACTGAGAGCGTGCCGCCGGTGCTGGTCACCGAAGATCCAGATGATGTTCAGTCGGTCTGCCATCGCTGTCGCTTCTCCCGGACAACCCACTGCAGTTGCGGCTGGTAGCGGGATATCCGTCGAATGTACGACGGCCACTGCAGCTCAAACCCAAGTTGACTGTGAAGCACGTCCTGGAACTCCGCGGTGTCCCCGGGGGTGGCGGCAACTCCCCGGGGCGTTTTGCGCCGGGTGGCGCACCACGCCGCAAGGGCGCCAGCGGCCTCACCGATGTTCCACTCGGCGGGGTGCACCCGGTACATCCCGCTGGAGAGGTGGGTGGTGCCGATGTTCTTGCACCCAGGGATGAGGTTCTCAACGCGCACCGGTACCAGCGCGCCCAGGGGTATCTGCGCGGGGTAGGATTCGATATCGATGTAGGTGTCCCCGCCGGTGGATGGGTGCAGGTCGATGCGGTAGCTGGCCAGCCCGACGGTATCCGGGTACTGGGTGGCCTCGCCGGCCGCGCGGGGGGCGGCGATGTCCCCCTCGGTCACGGTGGTGAGGGCCGCGATACGCCGGGACTCCCGCACGTACGCTTCCCGGGCCAGTCCGTCGGGGGTATCAAAG
>SKHA01000342.1 GCA_007117185.1 Spirochaeta sp.
CATCCCCTGCGCGGCGGCTGTTGCAACCGCCACGTCGTGGTCAAAGAGGGCCTGACGCAGAAAGACAACGGCAGACTGCATCCTGCTGCGGGCGAGTTGCCGGACCGCCACAAGGCGCAGTTGGGCACTTCCCCCGTGAACAGCCTCCTGGCCCAGAGCAAAGATCTGTTTTGCCGTGGGCAGGCAGGAGCGATCCGCACTGGAGCGGATGCAGTTGTACGCTTCGATAAGCTGAACCGCCTGTCCGTCGTCGCCGCTTCCACCGTCGGGATGTACCTGCCGGATCAGGGCGTGGTACCGCGAGCGGATCTCTTTCAGGGGGGTCTCCGGCGTCACCCCGAGCAGCTTGAACGCTTCTGCTGCTTTCATCGCGATCCTCCCGAGGTTGTACTCCGAATCGCCGCGCGACCGGCAACTTCAAGAATCAGCGTCTCCAGGACGGTGATCGTATCGTCAAGGTTTCCGTCGCCATCGCCGGACAGCTCCTCTGCCAGCGTTATAAGTTGACGAAGCTCCGAGGCCAACCCCGCTGATGCGTGATCTCCCAGGGTCCGGCCGCGTCGCATGAGGCTGGCCAGGTACGCTCGGGGGTCTCCACGAAGGGGCTGCCGCAGATCTACCGGTCTGGCCCTGGCGATCATCTCACCGGTTACCCCGGACTGCTGGTCTCCGGCGCTCACCGTAACCACCCCTTCTCCGTTGACCTGAACAGTCACTTCGATTCGCGGCTCTCCCCGGGCAGCCTGCTTCAACCCCTTAAGGAGGAATCTGCCAAGGGATCGATTCTGGTCAGCCCCGGGTCTGTCCCCCTGGAGCAGGTGGATCTCCGCCTCCTCCTGGTCATCTGAGATGGTGGTGAAATATCGAGTTCGTTTTGCCGGGACAGTCTGGTTGCGATGGATAATCGGGACGCACGTTCCGTCAGCCAGCTCCAGGGCAAGGGTCCCGGAGACCACGTCATGCAGGGAGAACGCGCCGTTGGTCCTGGATGCGGCCAGGAGGGTCGCGCCGGTGGCAACTACCTCCTCGGGGTTGATCATCGAGGCCAACGCAACCGGAAAGAGTTCATTCAACCGGCGCCGGATAACGGGAATCCGGCTGGAGCCACCGGCAAGAATGAGGGTGTCGAAACCGGTTCTGTCGTACCCGGCATCGGCTACAGCAGCCGAGGCCAGGGCCATGGCCCGATCCACGATCGGCGTCACCGCCGATTCCAGTTCTTCCCGGTTCAGTTCAAAGGATACGTGGACCGCCCCGCTGTCTGCGGCCAGAAAGGGTACGGCCAGAGTGGTGCTCTCCAGCTCGGAGAGTTCAATTTTTGCGGTCTCGGCGAGGGCGCGCAGAACCTGTCGAAACGCAGGGTCTCCCGAGACATCCCGTCCCACCTGCGACTCTACCTCCCTGGCGATCCGATCAAAGAGGATCTCATCGATATCTGCCCCCCCCAGGGTGCCGTCACCTGCGGTGGCAGCAACGGAAAAATCGCTGCGGTCCCGTTCGAGACAGGTCACGTCAAGGGTGCCACCTCCGAAGTCAAAGACCACCATCCGTTCCCGCTTGATGTCCCGGGCCGCGTAGGGCAGCGCCGCAGCGGTCGGTTCGTTCAACAGCCGCACTTCCCGAAAACCCGCCAGGAGCCCCGCTTCCACCGTGGCCGTTCGCTGGCGATCATCGAAGTGTGCCGGCACGGTTATGACCGCGTACTCCGGCCCGGCACCGCCGAGAAACTCCCTGGCGTCCTCCCGCAGGGCCGCCAGGATGCAGCCGCTGATCTCTTCAGGGCTGAGAAACCGATCACCCAGGGGCAGCGTTGACCGTTCTCCCATCCGGCGCTTGACGTGCCGCACCGCCCGGCTGCCGGCATCGCCACCAAGGTTGCGCGCCGCTTCACCGACGATGATCGCCCCGCGACCGTCCACACCGACAATCGACGGGGTCAGGATCTGACCGCGCCGGTTATGAATGAGACGGACCGTTCCGCCGTCGTTGTAGCCGATCACCGAGTTGGTGGTTCCGAGGTCGATCCCCACGGTCATCGCCATCGTTGCCCCTTCCGCAGAGAGAGAATCAGTTCAACCTCACCAATGGCCATACCGGTGCTGTGGGAGATTCGTTCCGGCGAGAATCCCTGGTCACTGAGGCGACGTACCGTGTCAGCTATCGCTTCCTCCCGGGGCGGCGGGGGCTCTGGCTCCAGTGGCTCCGCTTCTTCCGGGAGAGACTCCACCGGTGGCGCCGCCACCCCTTCCCGGGTAGGCTCCACCGCAGGTGAGGTCTGTGCCGCCGGAGACACCGATACGTTCTCCAGTAGAAGCCGAAGTGCGTCAATCTCACGGTCCGCATCGCGAATCAGGCCGTGCAGGGTGTCTATCCGATCCTCAAGCAGTGAGACGTGGCGATCGCCGGTCTGATTGAGTTCCGCCACCAGACCCTGGACCTCACCACGGAGCTCTCCGAGCAGTCGATCCGGTTTCAGTCGTCGGACCACCAGCGACCGCAACCACACCATCACGAGAAGCATCATGAAGATGGTAAGGAGAAGGTAGAGTCCGAAGGTCATGGGCTACCCCGATACGTCAATATGCTGTCCGAGATCGGGGTCGCGGAACTCCGGCTCGTCTCCCTGATCTGTCTCATCCTCTGCCGGTGGCCGGTCAGAACGTCGGGGGCGCTGCCGGGATCGCTCCTCCTCTTCCTGGACCTTCTCGGGCCCCTCGGACACTTCCTCGGCTTCACTGACGACGTGAGAGGCCTCCTGCGAACGCTGGGCGATCTCGCGGCCGGTAACTTCCTGATTCTGCACAATCGCCTGTTTGATCGCCGACTGCTCCCGGCCTACCGTACTGAGCCGAACGAAGAGGGTCTGAAGATCAATCGGCTGAATCGACATCTCCACCTCCCCGCTTCCTGACACTGATGTCGGCGCGGCTCTCTTCGTACCTGGTCACCTTGACCATTCCACCCTCGGCGATGTAGGTCACCGCCCGGGACTCACGACGAATGGGAAGCTGAGCGTCTTTGATCGCGATCTTTACTCCCGGGAATACCGTCCCGGAGGCACTGATGCGGCCGTTGGTCTTGAGCTCGTCCAGGTACGCCTGTATCGCCTTGATCTCTTTGCTCAGCTTGTTCCGGGCCAGGGTGATCTTCTCCCGGCGGGCCTTGATGACGGTGTACTGCTTCAGTTTTTCAGGGGAGATCTGGCGCTTGTTTTTGCGCATCGTATCGATGGTAGCCATGTTGAGGTTGATCTCTTCCAGCTCTTTCAGCAGCTGAGCTTCGTTCTCCTCAAGCTCCAGCAGACGCTCCCGGCTGCGGGGGTCGTATCCCACCTCAACGAGGGTCTCCATGCCGGCGACAGATCCCAGCGTCTTGGCATCCACCTCTTCCGCCGCACGGATGTGTCCGCCGACGATACTGGCACGTTTACCCCGGCAGATAATGCGTTTGTCCGAGAAGACGGTGCTGTTGATAATGCCGTCGGAGACAACCACCATCTCACCGGCCTCTACGTGAGCGTTCTCGATAAACTTGGCCCAGATGCTGCCGCCTGCTTTTACCCCGCCGTCACTCTTGCCGGCGATTCCCTGGTGCACAATCACGTCGCCTTCCGCTTCAAGCTGACTGCGGGCGACGCTGCCCATCACCTCAATGTCTCCCGCTGCGCTGACAGAGAAGCCGTCGTCCACGTTGCCTTTGATGATCACCGTACCGAGGAAGCGGATATTTCCTTCCTTGACGTTGACGTCGCCGTTGACGAGGTAGATCGGTTCAACCGTGACCTTGCCATTCACCAGCTTCACCAGGCCGTTGATCTCGGCAACGATACTGCGACCATCATCGGAGAGTCTGGTGTGGTCTCCCAGGGGCGGGTCGATGTCCCGTCCGTCTTTGGCGGGTATCATCCGTCCGGTTACCGTCTGGCCGGGCTTGCCCTCCTGCGCATCTACCCGGCGGGCCAGAACCTGACCCTCTACCACGTTCTCGATACGGTTAAGCTCCTTGAAATCAACCCGGCCGTCGGCGCTTTCCTGCAGGTGTACGTCACGGCTGTCAGTACGGAAGTTGTAGACCATCTTGGCATCGTCGCCGTTCTCCGGCCTGGTTCCCTCAGCCACGATGATCCGTTCCCGGTAGCGCGGCTTTGCTTCAAGCTCTTCCAGAAGTTCTTCCATGATTCCGTGGATGACACCGTTGGTCTCCAGGGCTGCCCTGATTCCTTCAGCGGACGGGTCGGACCCACCCGGCCCCGGCGGTGACATCGTGATAACCGCCTTCATCTCGCCTTCCACCACGTCACAGCTTACAAAGCTGTCCTGGGAGGGATCGTAGTCGTAGTCGGCGATGCGTACCCACTCGCCATCCGCGTTCTTGACCACCTTGGAGACGAGGGCGGTGTCAACCTTTGAACTGGTCCGGTTGGCGATCGCGATCATCGTTTCCCGCTCTGTCACCGGGGCTCCGTTGCCCACCGGTGGCAGGACCTTCACCAGAACCCCCGTCGGCGAGAGTCTTACCACGGCGCTTCCGTCAACGTCCCTGGGGCGGTCAGCTTCAAAGCCGAAGTCCATATCAAAATCGTCGTCTCCAACGGTAACGCTGGACTCGTCACGAGCCGGGTACGCCACTACCAGGAACGGCTTCTTTCCGTAACCGAGAATCCCGGAGGATCCCTGTTCCAGGACGTCATACTGAATCTTCTTAACCGGCAGGGAGAGTTCCACCGCAGCTTCACGAAGAGCATCCTCAAGGGTAACACCACTGACGTTCACGTAGCGCCGGGATGAGTCCTCCTCGGCACTCTTTCGCATAAACGCCTGAAGCTGCTCCATGGTAACCATCGTTACATGATTCCCCGCTTGACGCTGGTGAGTCTTCCCCGCAGACGCATGATCGCCTTGGTATGAAGCTGGGAGATTCTAGACTCGGTGACACCGAGGACCGCACCGATTTCTTTGAGGGTCAGGTCTTCGTAGTAGTACAGGACAAGGACTTTCTTCTCTTTGTCCGGCAGTTCATTGATCGCTTCGATGATGACCCGCTTGACTTCCTGCTTCTCAACGATGGAGTCAGGATTGCGGCTGTGCGGGCTTTCGATGCTGTCGCCGATGGACATGCGGTCCGAGTC
>SKHA01000358.1 GCA_007117185.1 Spirochaeta sp.
CGAACGTCGCCGCCAGACCGAGGGCGGCACCGAAGATCACGATCACCGGGAGCACCGTCTTTTCCGGTAACCGTCGGCCGATGAACTCGCCCAGGGGCATCAGCCCCAGCACCAGTCCCTCCAGGAACATGGCCAGACCAACCACGGAAATTCCCAACCCCAGTGACAACAGTGCCGCGTCAGAGACGGGAATCCTGAGGACGAACAGTTGGAATACCAGAAGATAGCCGACAATAAAGGCAACCGAGCGGAGTTGATCTAATAGTTTCTGCCCCACGTACGCCCCGATCATCGTCAGTGCGGCACGAAGGGGGATGCGAACGCGTCGTATTCCCTGCATTACGTCAGGCGGCAACATTACCGCGTTCCGGGGCCGGCAGCAACTGCCCTGCCGTTCAACCCGGGTGCAGGATACTCTGGAGCTGCCAATGATCCTTCAGGTCGTGCAGCGCCCGGTCACACCCGGGCACGCGTTCGGCCACCAGAGCGGCAACGTACTCGCCCAGATCCCGCGCTGTTATCCATTCGCGGTTGGTGTTTTCACCGCGGCTGCGAGTATGGATCGTTGTGTGAACAGTAACAGCGTGAACCCGAACGCTCGTGTCAGAGGATTCTTCGGCCAGAACGCGGGTCATCATCTTCTGAGCAGCCGCCATAATCGAAACCATACCGGCATCAGGACGAATGTGCTCCGCCTCGGGACCGACGAGCGTGATAAAGGTGCCGCTGTTCTGACGGCGCAGCTGGTCGATGAAGACCCGCTGTACGTTGAAATGGGTGGCTAGATTGTCCTGAATACTGTCGTCCCAGTCGGTCCGGGGCATCTTGTGCAGTCGATACCCCCAGTACCCGGCGCCAACAGAAACAACTACCGCGTCGATTTCCGGAACTTCTTCCAGAATCCTGTCCCGCATCGCCAGAACCGCCAGATCATCGCCAAGGTCCGCAGGAAGAAATCGAAGGCCAGCGGGGTTGTGCACGAACGCTTTCAGCCGTTCAGACGGATCCTTTTCCCGGACCGGTACGTAAACGCAGTACCCGGCGGAAAGAAACGCCTGGACTACACCTTCGCCAATACCGCCGGTGCCCCCAGCGACAACTGCCGTTTTCGTTGTGGTATCCATGGGTGTTCCTCCTGGTCTCATTATACGACAGGATCACTCGGATATTCCAATTGGTTGCGCTCGTCCACCCCGGGGCGCACCCTCACATCAGCAGATTGGGAATGAACATGACCACCTCGGGAACAAAGGTAACCAGCATCAACACAACCACCATCGTCACGTAAAACGGGATGAGCGCCCGGGACACCTTCTCTATCGACACCTTTCCCACCGCGCAACCAACAAACAGCAGCTGCTGCCGTTTCAGGGAAAGGCGGCGTAACCCCGCGACCCAGTGTCGTTTCATCAGAGAGATTCTATCGAATCAACGCGCCGGCAGTAATCCCACCTCCTGAAGAACACCTCTGATCGCCCCGTGATAGCCCTCGGGGACCGCCATGGAGGACATGCGGGTGTGGTGAGTGCACCGACCAAGAAATGCCGTTGCGCTCTTGATGCCTGGAATGACGTTACCCTCGGCGCGTTCGAACACCTGGCACAGGTGGTTGATTCGCTGTTGCGCTTTCCACACACCGGCGATATCTCCGCTTTGAGCTGCGTTCCAGATATCCACGTACGGCGTCAGGTCCACGTTTCCCGTGCCGGTAACCAGGGCGGCGGCGCCACTCAACAGTGACGACCCGTCCAGGTAGTCGTTGCCCTGGATCCAGGCGAAGGCCGAGTCAGAACAGGCGTGTAGTGCCCGGGTAAACTTCTCCATGTCCCCGGAACTGTCCTTGATACCCACGATATTGGGGATCTCCGGGAGGGCGGTCATTGTCGCGCAGGAAATCTTGTTGTGGGTACACGAGGGGATGTCGTACGCCAGGAGCGGGCGTGAGCTGGCGGCAGCAAGGACGCGGTAATGGTCCAGAATTGCCTGCTGAGTGATCCCGAAGTAGAATGGGGTGGTAGCCACCAGGAACTCCGGCTGCAGCGGAGCCACTGCTTCCAACTCCTGCAGAACCTGCCGGGTGGAGGGTTGAATGCAGGCGACAAAGAGGGGAATGTTCCCCTGCACCACCGCCTGAACGGTCCGGATGACCTCCACCTTTTCATCGATGGACATGTAGGGGCTCTCGGCAGTTGACCCGTTCACGAAAATGCCATGGGCACCTGCATCCAGCAGGTACTTGACCTGGGTGGTCAGCAGCGGAATATCCGTTGCTCCATCGGGGGTTACCGGGACCAGGAGAGCAGGCAGAACACCCTGGATTTGTCCGCTGTTGGATTTCATTTTGTTTCTCTCTTTCTCTTCGTTTTTTGGGTATCACATGACTCGCAAGAACTACATACCTGCCATGCGCGGCAGAAACGTTACAATCGCCGGAACATAGGTGATCGCCAGCAGCACCAGAATCATCACGCCGATCATGGGCAGAATCTCCTTGATCACCTTCCGCAGCGGCGTCCCCGAGATTCCCGATACAATAAACAGAAGCATGCCGAACGGTGGTGTGGAAAGCCCGATCATCATGTTCAGGGTGATCATTACCCCGAAATGGACCAGATCAATCCCCAGTAACTGCACCAGCGGCAGCACGATGGGGATGAACACCAGGGTGATCGCCATCGTGTCAATGAACATGCCCAGTACGAGAAAGACGATGTTTATCAGCAAGAGGAGCACGTAGGGGTTGGTTGTCACCGCCAGAAGCATCCGTGCCACCATCTGCGGGATCTGCTCAATAGCGACGATGTAGGAAAAGGCGTACGCCGTGCCCACGAGCAGCGAGAGGACGCCGGTTGTACGCACCGTGTTCTGCAGGATTCGCAGAAACCGCCGGGGGCCAAGGGCCCGATAGACCAGCGCCGAGACGATCAGAGCGTACAGTGCCGCCAATGCTCCCGCTTCGGTGGGCGTCACCACCCCGCTGTAGATTCCCCCAAGGAGAACCACCACCGAAAAGAGCGCCGGCACCGCCTGCACCGTCAAACGGACAAATGTTCGGAACGCCACCGCCTCGCCCAGAGGGTAGTCGCGAAAACGGGCCACTACAGCGATGTAGATCATCAGGGCAAAGCCCAGCAACAGCCCCGGAATCATTCCGCCGAGGAACAGGGCGCCGATGGACGCTCCGGAGAGCATGGAATAGAAGATCATCGGAATGCTCGGCGGAAAGACCGGTCCGATCGTCGCTGACGCAGCGGTTATGGCACAACTGAAGCCGTCGTCGTAGCCGTGCTCCCGCATCGCTTTAATCTCCATCGATCCCAGCCCGGAAGCATCAGCGACGGCGGATCCGGTCATCCCGGAGAAGATGATCGACGCAACCACGTTCACGTGTCCCATACCGCCGCGGCGGCGTCCCACCACCGCCCCGGCAAAGTTGAAGATCATGTCGGTTATCTTGCCGGAGTTCATCACCTCCGCCATGAAGACAAACAGGGGCACCGCCAGGAGCACAAAATTGGCCCCCAGCCCCTCCAGAAAGGCCGACGCCACAATACTGATATCCGCTGCGGGAGAGGGATTAAGCCACAGGTAGAAGATGGATGCCATCATCATACCAGGCGCAATGGGTATCCGCAGGAGAAAAATCGACACAAAAAGCAGGAAAAACACAAGCGGCGGCAGGTTCATCGGTCATCTCCCCAGGTACGAATGTCCCGGTAGATGTCCCAGCCAAGACGGCCGATCATCACCACCAGGAAGACGATGAATGGTGCGTACGCCCAGTTCATGGGGATTCGCAATACGTTGGACCGTTTGAAGGCCATGAACCGCACGTAATCCAGTGACGGCAACAGGGCAATGGCAAACGCCGTTACCAGGAGCAGATTGCCCAGGATGCGCATCAGTCGTTGGACCTGCAACGGCATCAGGTCATAGACCACGGTGAAGGCAACGTGCTGGTCTGTCCGCTTCGCGTACAGGCCACCCAGCAGAGCCGTCCAGATGAACGCGATCAGCGCAAACTCTTCCGGCCAGGTCAGGGGCCGGAAAAAGTAGCGGTTCACGATCTGCATGATGAACACCCCAAAGAGTGCGGCAAAGACAACGGTGGGAACGTGCAGTTCCACGATGTCTAAAAGTCCCTTTGCCGCAATTTTTCCGATGTTCCGTTTTTCGTGCTGCTTGTCTGCTTCCAATTGGTGGTTCTCCCTGAAAAACCGGGAACCCGGCGACGACAGATGTGGCGCCGGGCTCCCGAATGTGATTCCTTCGAAGCGAGACTACTGTCTCATCCGGCCGATTTCCTCGTACAGGTCCAGGTCCCATGCCGAAGATATTTCCGGGCTGTCGTTCAGGTAGGAGTTGCGGGCAAACTCCACAAAGGCATCCTTGTCAGGATCCTCGATAACCACCAGACCGGCAGAGCGGAAGTACTCAACCAGCTCCGCTTCATTCTGGAGGTTGGTACGGTCAACGTGCTCCTTTGCCACCTCAAGTGCCTGGATGACCCAGCGCTGCTGCTGCTGCGTCAGGGACTGCCACTTCTGCTCGTTTATCGTGGGCCAGACGGTGTCAACCACATGGTCAGTCAGGACGATGTAGCGGGTCACCTCGTAGAACTTGGCGTTCAGGTTGGTGGGCAGGGGGTTATCCTGTCCCTGAACGACACCAGTCCGGAGTCCGAGGTAGACCTCGGTGAATGCCAGCGGAGTGGGATCACCACCCAGGGCACGGCCCATGGCAATCCACGCGGGGCTGCCGGGTACGCGCAGCTTCACACCACGCATCTGCTGGGGCGTACGAACCTCACCGGCGCTCTCCACCAGGTTGAGCTGTCGGGTTCCCAGGTAGAACGCGGAAAGGGGGCGAATCCCGAGGTTGTCCACCACGTCCTGAAAGAGGCGGTCACCGATAGGACCGTCGTAGACGGCGCGCATGTGATCGTAGCCGGCAAAGGTGTACGCCGCGGCGAACATGGACATGTAGGGAATGAACTCAGAAAGCCAGGGGGGGGATGTATAGACCATGTCAACCGTTCCCCGGCGCACAGCGGTCTGCTCGCCTTCCTGGCTGAAGAGCTGGCCGGAATGGTACACCTCAACCTGAATCTGGCCACCTGAGAGGCGCTCCACCTCTTCCTTGAAGACGTCCATCGCCTGGGTGTGGGCGTCGCCGGGCACACTCTGGGAACTGAACGAGAGGGTCACCGATTCCGGTGCCCTCGCTTCAGCGGCGCCGGAGGCCAGGACGCTGGCTGCAGCCACGGTCAGTGCCAGCAGCATAAGAACTGTTCTTTTCATCACAAACTCCTTTGATTTGTTTCTTGCACCTTCTAGGAGGCACAGGTTATTCATGTTTCAGGTCCCGTCACTGGTTGTGCTCGTGCCCGAGGCGTCGGGACATCTCCGCCGCCGCTTCCATGATCCGTGGTGCCAGGATAGGCACCCGCTCCCAGCTGATCCGTTGGGTCGGGCCGGAGACGCTGATCGACGCGGCAACGCCCCCCTGATGATCAAAAACGGGTACCCCGATGCAGCGCACCCCCTCTTCATGCTCCACGTCATCCACGGAGTATCCCCGGGCATGGGTGCGTTCAAGGTCGGCCATCAAGTCCATCGGTGTGACGATAGTGTGTTCGGTAAACCGTTCGTAACTGATCGCGGCGAGAAGTTCTTTTTGCTGCTCCGCCGGAAGCCACGCCAGAATTGCCTTGCCCACGGAGGTGCAATGGAGAGGACCGCGAATGCCGATCACCGAGTAGGTTCGCAGACGCTTGCTGGACTCGTAGCAATCGATGTACAGGACTTCCTGGTTATCCAGAACAGTCAGATGCACCGTCTCGTCCAGCTCCTCGTTGAGAGCCTGCAGAACCGGCGCCAGCGTCCGCCGGACCCCGAAGCTCCGTACCGCACCGTAACCAAGCTCTATGGTATGCAACCCCAGGGAATAGAGGCCGCTGGCAGCATCCCGTTGCACCATTCGTCGTTCCTCAAGGGTGCGAAGGATGTCAAAGACGGTGGTCCTGGGAGCACCCAGATGCTGAGCCAGCTGCGCCATGGACCGCTCCCGGTGCTGAACCAGATGGTCCAGGATCCGGATTGCCCGATCGACTGAGTTGACACGCTTTGTCTGTTCGTATTTACGAACTGTATCCGCCATTACGAATTCATTGTGGGGCCACTTCGGGAATCTGTCAACGGAAAAGAATAAGAATCCAGCTGGGAAAGGGAGCCCTCAGGGAACGATCCAGTGCTGCCCCCGGGGGGTAAAGGGTTCAAGGGGGCCGGCAAAACTCACTTCAAGGCATATCGGCAGCCCGTCCTGCGGTGTCGGGGCATTATCGAAGTGTAACGCGCCGTCATCGTCCTGCCTCCAGATTATTTCCCGATCCTCCGCCGGACAGAACACCCGGGACACCTGATTGCGAAACTCACAGAGACGAAAGTCGGGATGAAGTTCCTCAAGAACAAACACCAGCACGGTGGTGTCTTCCGGCGGGCGCGCTACCAGCAACACGCTGTTGTTCCAGGAAAAAAGCGAGCGCTGAAGGGAGCCTCTCAATGAGCTGCCCTGGGATTCCATCCACTGCCCTACCTTTGCCAGGACGCGTCGGCACGGGTCCGGGATCGTCCCGTCGGCTCGGGGGCCTGCATTCAACAGGAGATTTCCCCCTTCGGACCGGACCTCAAGGAGGGCACGAATCACCTCGGCAGCCTCTTTCCACCGATTATCGCCGGCGTGATACCCCCAGTTTCTGTTCAGGGTGATCGCCGCTTCCCATCGCCCCTCTTTCGGGCGCAGGTTCTGTTCGGAGATCGCCACATGGTATGGGGCGCCGTTGCGCTCGTTCAGCAGTATTTCCGGCTGCAACTCCAGAACGAAGCGGTTGGTTTCTTCGCCATCCAGGGGCTGCGGGAACGCCCCGTCGTACCACAGGTAGTCGATCTTCCCGTAGCGGGTAAGCAGTTCCTACAACTGCCGGCGGCAATGTGCAACGAAGCGCGGTCGGTCCTTGTGCGCGGGCCAGGTCAGAGGCCAGTCCCGTTCCCACGACGCCGGGTAGTCCCGGTGGCTCCAATCCGCCAGGGAGTAGTACAGCCCCACCTGGAGGCCGTAGCGCCGGGCAGCCGTTACGAAGTCTCCCACCAGATCTCTTTGCTGTCCCCCGGCACCGCAATGCCAGGGGGTGGTCTCCGTGGGCCACAGACAGAAGCCGTCGTGGTGGCGTGCCGTGAGGATCACGTACCGTGCCCCGCTTGATCGGGCACATTCCATCCAGTGGTCCGGGTCCCACGATGCGGTATTGAAAGCAGGGTAATACCGCCGGTAATACTCCTCCGGCGTGAGGCGCTCGCGGTTCATCACCCACTCACCCCGGGCGGCGGCGGAGTATACCCCCCAGTGAAATATCAATCCAAGGGACGCGTTGTCAAACCACGTTCCCGACATCGATGCTTCCCTGAATGCCTTCCGGAGCGCCCAGTTCGATCCCCCGGCGCCCGGGAGAGCACGCGCCAACATGCGCCGTCCAGCGCCCCGGCACAGACACTCGCTTCCCTTCGGTGTCCACCAACGCCAGATCCTCCGCTGTGATCGTGAAGGTGACCCCGCGGGATTCGCCGGCGTCAAGTTCCACTCGCCGGAGCCCCCGCAGGGATGCTTCAGGGACGGGGGCTCCCTTGAGGGTGTCCGCGGCGGTATCCGGCGGTGTCAGGTACAGCTGGACCGGAAGAGCTCCGTCTCGTTGCCCCGAGTTGGTCACAGTACAGGTAAGGGTGTAGTCGCCGGCACGGGAGGTGACCACCAGTTCACTGAACGCCCAGGTGGTGTAGGAGAGTCCGAACCCGAAGGGATACAGCGGTTCCCCCCGAAAATACCGATAGGTGCGCCCCTCCATGGCGTATTCCTGGTAAGGCGGCAGGTCTGCAGTGCGACGATACCAGGTGACAGGCAACGCCCCCGACGGTGATTCATCACCGAAAAGCACCCGGGCAATTGCCGTTCCGCCCTCCTCGCCGGGGTACCAGCTCATGATAAGCGCATCGGCCAGGTCGTGCAGCTCCGGTACCGCAAAGGCACTTCCCCCGGTGAGCACAACCACCAACGGCGTCCCCGTCTCTTTCAGACGGCGAACAAAATCCAGTTGTCCCTGGGGCAACCCCAGATCTTCCCGATCTCCCTTATGGCGCGAGGCGATGGCGTCCCCCTCCTCCCCTTCCAGGGTGCTGTCGAGCCCCAGGAAGGCGATGGTAACGTCCATGGACCCCGCCTCGAAGATGGCCCAGTCAACGGGGTTCTCTTTGTCCCGGTCCAGCAGTGCGCCCTTGCGGTAGTCCACGGTAACACCCTCTGGGATGCGCCCGGCAATACCCTCCAGAGGGGTAACCACCCGGGAGCTCATCCCGTAGTAGTTTCCCAGCAGCGCTTCGGGGTTGAACGCATTGGGGCCGGTTACGTACATCCGGCGTATTCCCGGCCCCAGGGGCAGCACGCCGTCGTTCTTCAGGAGCACCAGTGACTGCACCGCAGCCTTCCGGGCCAACTCACGGTGGGGTGAGCTGTTGACCACCTCCAGGCTGAGGTTGCTCCAGGGGTTGCCCTCGGGTCCGTCAAGAAGCCCCAGGTAGATGCGGGTCTGCAGGAGCCGCTCAACCGCCAGATCCACCGCCTCCTCGCTGAGCAGCCCCGCTTCCACCGCCTCTGCTGCGTGGCCGAAGGTGCACCCGCAGTTGAGATCGCACCCCTGTTGTATCGCCAGAGCGACCGACTCCTGCGGGGTCCTGGTGACGTGGTGGTTCTCGTGAAAGTCGCGGATGGCCCAGCAGTCGGAGACTACATGGCCCTGAAAGCCCCAGGTTTCCCGCAGGATCGTCCCCAGAAGAGTCGGACTGGCACAGGCAGGTTCACCGTTCACCCGGTTGTACGCCCCCATTACCGCTTCCACCTTGCCCGTGCGAACCAGCGCCTCAAACGCCGGCAGGTAGGTGTCCCACAAATCGTGCTGCGAGACCCGGGCGTCAAAGGTGTGGCGCTCGCTCTCGGGGCCGCTGTGCACCGCGTAGTGCTTGGCGCACGCCGCCGCCTTCAGCACGCCATCACGCACCTCCTGAATCCCGCGAACAAAGGCCAACCCCAACTGCGCGGTAAGCCAGGGATCCTCTCCATAGGTCTCCTGACCGCGCCCCCAGCGGGGATCGCGGAAAATATTCACGTTGGGCGTCCAGAAGGTGAGTCCGCGATACTGCCCCCGGTTTCCCGAGGCCACCGCTGCGTGATGCTTGGCCCGCCCCTCATCGGAAATCGCCCGGGCTATCCTCTCCAGCAACCCTTCGTCGAACGTTGCCGCCAGACCGATCGCCTGGGGGAAGATCGTTGCCCGGCCTGCCCGGGCAACACCATGAAGGCACTCGTTCCACCAGTTGTACGCCGGTATCCCCAGGCGGGGAATTGCGGGGCTCTCGTGAAGCAGCTGACTGGTTTTCTCCTGCAGGGTCATGTTCGCACGAATCTCTCGGGCACGTATCCCTCGAGTACGGTTCTGCTGCGGCTGGGCGGTTTCTCCTGCCGGGGTGTCGGGTTTTTTCATGTATCGTCCTTTTCAGCCTTTGATAGCTCCGATGGTCAGTCCGCGAATCAGAGCCCGGGAGAATGTTACCACGACAATCAGAATGGGAATAACCGAAATGGTGATACCCAGATAGATCGCTCCGAAGTTGGTCTCGTACAGTCCCCGGATGGTGGAAATCACTACCGGCATGGGGAATTTATCAGCAGAGTTCAGCAGGACCAGCGGTGTGATCAGGTCATTCCACTTGTGAATGAAGGTAAAGATCGACATGGTGGCTACAGCGGGCATCGCCAACGGAAAGATGATCGTAATAAAGGTACGAAACTCACCGGAACCGTCGATTATCGCTGCTTCGATCAGTGAATCGGGGATGCTCGACTGAATGTACGCTCGTACAAAGAATACCATACCCGGATTGGCAATCATCGGGATGATGAGCGGGATATAGCGATCCAGCAGCCCCAGCCGCAGGACCAGATCGTAGTAACCGATCAACCCCAGCTGCTGGGGAATCATCATCGTCGCCAGGACCACCCAGAACAGCGCTTCTCGACCCCGGAAGCGAAACTTGGCGAACCCGTACGCGGTAAGGGCGCTGAAAAACGCTGAAAGCACCACTGACGGGATAGCGATGATCGAACTGGAATAGAAACCACGCCAGATATTCACCTTGCTCTGGATGATTTCATAGTTCCGCAGCAGTTGGTCTCCCGGTGTGAGCCAGACGCCGCGGGAAATCTCGACGTTACTCCGGGTGGCATTAATGATCATCATGTAGAACGGCATGACACAGATGATTGCCAGGCCGACAAGAAAGACTCTCAGGACAATGGAAGACACGGGGTTGCGAGGTTGGATCATCATGTCCGCATCCTCCTTCGCGCAGCCCTCGCCATACGAGCCGACTCCGGATCGCGGTTCAACAGGACATACAGAATGACCGAGAAGACGAGGATCATGAAAAAGAGAAACAGGGCCACCGTGGCGGCGTAACCAACATTGAAGAAATGGAACGCCTGGTTGTAGAGATACAGAACCATCGTGGTGAGGGCGTTGTCGGGAGCTCCCCTGCCGTTAGTGAGGACTCGCGGAATATCGAATATCTGCAGACCACCGATAAGGGAGGTCACCAGCACGTACAACATGGTGGGACGCAGCAGAGGCAGGGTAATCAGATGAAACACCTGGAAACGGCCGGCCCCGTCGATATACGCCGCCTCGTAGAGGTCTTCCGAGATTGCGCTTAACCCGGCCATGAAGATGATGGTGGTGTAGCCGAACCACTGCCACCACTGTATGAGGGAGACCGTACCCTGAGCAACCCGAGGCATCTGCAACCAGTTTATGGGTTCCGCCAGGACTCCCAGTTGCAGCAGGACCTGGTTCAGCGTGCCGAACCGCCAATCCATCAGGACCGCAAAGAGGACACCGATGGACGCGGCAGTGACCAGGTTGGGCAAAAAATAGAGAGTGCGCAAGACTTCGCGACCACGAAAGCGCCCCTCGCTGAGAACCACAGCAAGAAAGACAGATATCACAATCTGGGGAACAAAGTTCACCATCCAGATATACCAGGTGTTCCCGATAGCCCGGAAAAATATCGGCGTGGTCAGCAGGCGCCGATAGTTTTCCAGACCCGCAAACTCCATGTCGATGAGGGTGATTGGACGCTGAAAGCTGAGTATGACGGTATAGATGATTGGATACAACTGGAAAACCAGAAAGGCCAGGAAATAGGGCAAAATGAAAAGATACCCTTTATTACCACGTTTCATCTGCGCCCCCGAATCAAACGGGGTGGCACGGGGCCACCCCGTCGGTCTGAGTCAGCGTTCAACCACAACCTCTGTAACGTTGGGAAGAAAGTCCCTGACCGCTACCTCGAAGTCGGCGATTGCCTGATCGATACTCTTCTGACCGTTGACATACAGCTCCACTTGATCGCCCCAGGCGTTCTGGATCTGCAGATCCCACGGGCCGATGAACGATACATCGATCTCCTGAACCTGGTCGTAGAAGAACTGGTAATGATTCTGCCCGGCCAGGAAGGGATCGGAGAACTCATCCTTGATTCGGGCGAGCACCTGGGTATTGGAGACAAAGTCTCCGGTGGAACGAGCCCACAGCTCGTGAAACTCCGGGTTGCTGCCAACGAACTCCACGAACGCCCAGGCGAGATCTTTCTGGCGGGAGTGACGGCTGACGCCGATCCAGGTACCGCCCCAGCTATAGGGAGCGGGCGGAACAGCAAGTCCCCAGTCACCACGAAACTCGGCGTTCCCCGCGTGGGCATCCGGCTCTGCGTTGGGTTTCATCACGTAGTGCAGACCCCAGGTGGGCAGAATGTAGGAAAAGACGCTGCCATCGGCCATTGAGGAGAACCATGGCGGACTCCAGGTCGACGCACCTGCCTCAACACGATTCTGCCGCATATCCCGGGCAACTTGCATAAACTCCACCAGGGACGCCGGGATGGTCAGACGACTACCCTGAACGTACGGTGCGGTTCGCTGGTTGTAGACGAACTCCTGCATATCCATGTATCCGGAGAGCAGAAATCGCTCTGCATTATAGTGGTCCCGGATCATTTCCCCGAGTTCATAGTACCGCTCCAGGCTGCTGGTCCATTCCGATACCACAGCGGGATCATCGCTGCCCAGAACATCCCGGGCGATGTCCCGGCGGAAGAACAATGCCCCGGGGGTGGCCTGCCAGGAAAGTGCGCTGATCTGACCCTGGCCATCCCGGGACAGTTCGGTCACGTATTCAACCAGATCACCCACCAGTGCTTCGGCGTTATACGGTGCACCGGAGAGGGGTTCCCAGAAGCCGGAGTCGATGAACTGGCGGAAAAACGCCCGCTCTCCGGTAAAGACATCCGGAGTTGCAGCGCGGGATCGCATGGCATTGTTGATGCGGTTCAGGTATGCCTCGCCATCGGTGGGAATTACGACAAATTCCACCTCAATGTTTGGATACACCTGGTTGAAGGGCTCGATCATCTGGCCCACTTCGTCGGTGAACGACCAGACAACAATTCGTCCGGCAAGCTCTCCCGGAGCTGCAGCAGCTGCAGCAGGTGCTGTTTCCTGCCGGCCACCTGCCGATACCCCTGCTGATGCTGCAATCAGAATCATGGCAACCATCAGAACTCGTTTCATTTTAACCTCCTGTATTTAGATGTATGCTTATAGGTACTTTCTTTAGCATACCTCTACAACGTATTTTGACCGTATCACGGTATCGGGGACCTGTAAAGTAATTTTACTACATATTTACCCTGATGAGATTTGATGGCGGCAACGCCCATCCGAAGCGGTCTTTATCTAGAGGACCTCTTTCACGGGTACAACAAAGCCGTTAGAATTGAACCCATGGATGACCGCAACGGGTTGAAATATCTTCAGGTGCGCGATCTCCTGGTGGACCAGTTCCGAAAAGATGGATATGTCCCCGGTACCAGAATCTCCTCGGAGCTGACCCTGACCAGAACACTCGGTGTCAGTCGTACCACCGTGCGGCAGGCCTTGACGATGCTCGAACGGGATGGGGTGGTGGAGCGACGCCACGGCAGTGGGACGTTCTTTATAGGCCATGCATCCCGGCATCCGGAACAGCAACCACGAGGCCTCATCGGGATGATCAATTTCTTCTACATGGACTATATCTACCCGGAGATCGTCCGAGGCATCGAAGATACCGTTTCCCGGAGCGGGTATTATCTTATACTGGCCAACTGTAACATGGACCATGACAAGGAGATCGATTCCGTCATGCGTCTGCTCGATCA
This sequence comes from Spirochaeta sp., assembly GCA_007117185.1. GTDB lineage: Bacteria > Spirochaetota > Spirochaetia > DSM-27196 > Alkalispirochaetaceae > Alkalispirochaeta. Next base: position 13,359 of record SKHA01000358.1, read on the forward strand.
GGGGGTCAAGGGACTTGTCCTGGAACCATCCCAGAACGTCCAGATCACGGAAAGCCATCCCATGATGCAGGCGATTCATGATCGCCGCGTCCCGGTAATCACAACCCATTGGGGCTCTGCGCACAGAACGATCTCAACAGTTACCACTGATGATCTCTGGGCTGGTTCTGCTGCCACAACCTATCTGTCTGAACGGGGCCACCAGCGGATCGGAATGATCTACAAGCGAGACGTAGAGGCTGGACTGTTGCGTTTTGAAGGATATCGCGACGCTCTGGCCAGGGCACACATCCCGTTTACCAGCGAACTGGTTGGGTGGTTTACTCAGGACGACGAGATGGCTGATCTGAAACAGGGGTATATTCTCACCCAACGGTTATTGTCTCTACCGGAAAATCGGCGGCCCACTGCCATATTCTATTTCAATGATCATACAGCTCAGCAGGGATACTCGGCGATCAGGGAAGCGGGACTTCGCATTCCAGAGGATATCTCGGTCATCGGTTTCGATAACTATCAGACTGCAGAAATGATGCACCCACCACTCACCACCTTCGAACATCCCAAATACCAGTTGGGCAGATGGGCGGCGCAGCTGTTACTTGATGCTATAGACCGAGGTGTGGAAGCCCTGCCGGTGAAGATGACCTTTGAACCCCGGCTGGTGGAACGCCGCAGTGTGGCGACAATCGGGCGTACCACACAGCGTACCCCTGAGCACGCCCGGTACCAGCGATGAGGAACCTACGGGAGGGACAACATGAGGCCGGAAGGAGAATCCCGGAATGACAGAGCGAATACCTCGTGGAGTCAGCGAGATTTTACTGCTCCTGGCCCTGGTGCTGACAAGTACCGCGTGCGCCGCTGGCAGTAGTGGTGATGGACAGCCCTTCCTCCCCCGAGCCGACGGTGTCCTGGACCTGACTGCTGTTGATCTGTCCCGGTCAGGGCTGGTTTCCCTGGCGGGGCAGTGGGATTTTATCTACGGCCGGCACGTCCCCCCCGGCCCCGCTTCCGCAGCGATCTGGAACGAGCAGGCGGTGAGGATTCGCGTTCCCGCCACCTGGAAGGGCTTCGAGTACGCCGGTCGGACCCTGTCCGGAACCGGCATCGCTTCATACCGCCTGACGATCCGCACCGACGGTACAAGCGCCACCGACCTGGCGCTGTTGCTTCCGGGGTGGGAAACGGCGTACCGCCTCTTTGTGAACGGTCGGGAGGTGGCAACCACGGGGATACCGGGGTCTGGCGCCGACGATACCGTCGCGGCATGGATACCCCGGGTCGTTCCGCTGGGCCCGGTCACTGAGTCGCTGGAGTTGGTCCTGCACCTTTCCAACTTCGCCCATGCCCGGGGCGGTCCGGCGATGACTCCCCACATCGGAACGGTTGAGAACGTGCGTTCAGCCCGGGAGCGGGGGGTCAGTCTCAGACTGCTTGCTTTTGGCAGCCTGGCCATGATCTCGTTTTATCACCTGGTGATCTTCCTGCTGCGCCGTCGGGATACCGGAGCCCTCTTCTTCTCGCTGTTCTGTCTCGCCCTGGCGCTTCGGTCTCTCGTGGTTGAGGAACAGAGCATCCTGCTCTTCTTCCCTGCCATCCCCTGGGGGCTGCAGGTGCGCCTGGCCTATCTGGCGCTGGCGTTCCCGGTGAGTTTTTTCACCCTCTTCGTGAGATCGCTGTACCCCCGGGAACTGCCCGTTGCGGCGGCGCGGGCCATCGCTGCCACCGGGTTCATCTACGCGGCGATCATCGTCGTCACCCCGCCGGTGTTCTTCACCGCTCTGGTCCTCCCGTTTCAGGGAATCCTTATCGCGGTGGCGATTTACTGTTTCGTGATCCTGGCTGTCGCCGCAGCGCGCCGTCGGGAGGGGGCAACCCTCTTTGTCCTGGCGTTCCTGGTGGTCTTTCTGGCAATGATCAATGACGTTCTTTACCACCGGAACGTGATCAGCACCGGCTACGTCGTGCCGGTGGCGTTTCTGGTATTCGTCTCGTTTCAGGCGGTTATTCTTGCCAGGCGTTACGCCGCCGCGTTCGCGGAAATGGAACGACTCATTCAGCAGAAGATCCTGCTGGAAGACCTTTCCTACCGCGATCCCCTCACCGGTGTGGCCAACCGTAGACGCCTGTCGGAATACCTGGAGACGGAGTGGCAGCGGGGGATGCGGGAAGGCAATGTCGTCTCATGCATCATGATCGACATCGACTTCTTCAAGAAATATAACGATTCCTTCGGCCACCCCGCCGGAGATGAGGTGCTACGGCGGGTGGCCCAGGCAGTTCAGGCGTGCATCCACCGGCCGGCAGACCTGATTGCCCGCTACGGCGGAGAGGAGTTTGCGGTGCTGTTGCCGGGAACGGAGCGGGAAGGGGCGCACGGACTGAGCGAACGGATCAGGGCGGCGATCCAGGAGATGGAGATACCCGCGGCGGACCAGTCGGTGGCGGAACACCTCACGGTGAGTGTGGGCCATGCAACGATGGACCCGCGGTTGGAACGCAACCCGTTGCACCTGGTCCGTCAGGCCGACGAAGCGCTCTACGCAGCCAAGGAAGGTGGCAGAAACCAGGTTCGATGATCCCAGTGGATGGAACAACCCATAGTACTCTATAATTACAAGGAGAGGAGTTGGGTATGAGTCGTCCCGTTATTCCCCATCCGGTGTATCGTCCGTACAGCCTTCGGACGATCGACAAGCTGCCCCAGTTCAGCGCGCTCAGTGAGGACGAACGGTTTTCGATCCGCGTTGTCGCCCAGGTCTTCCCCTTCCGGCTGAACCCGTATGTAGCCGATCAACTGATTGACTGGCAGCGCATTCCCGACGACCCGATCTACCAGCTCACCGTACCCCAGCGGGGGATGCTGCGCCCTCACAACTTCCAGCGGATTGCGGACCTGCTGCTGCGGGATGCCCCGGCAGCGGAAGTACACAGCGTCGTTTCGGAGATTCGCAGCGATCTGAACCCCAATCCGGCGGGACAGGTGGAACTCAACGTGCCCTGGTTTGGCGGGCAGCGTCTTGAAGGGATGCAACACAAATACCGTGAAACGGTCCTCTTCTTCCCCCAGTCCGGTCAGACCTGCCACGCCTATTGCACATTCTGTTTTCGCTGGCCCCAGTTTCTCACCGACGGCGAGGTGCGGTTCTCCGCGGCGGACAGCGAGCAGCTGCTATGGTATCTGGCGGCCCACCCGGAGGTGACGGATCTGCTGGTTACCGGGGGGGACCCGCTGGTCATGTCCACCGCGGCGCTGGAACGGTACCTGACCCCGGTCCTTGAGGCGCAGAACATCGGAATCCAGACGATCCGCATCGGCACCAAGTCCCTGGGTTACTGGCCGTACCGCTTCCTCACCGACAAGGACGCCGACGAGCTGCTGCGGCTGTTTGAGCGCATCGTCGCCCGGGGGTTTCACCTGGCGATTATGGCCCACTTCAACCACACCCGGGAGCTTGAGACACCCATCGTCCGGCAGGCGATCAAGCGAATACGTGCCACCGGGGCGGAGATTCGCAGTCAGTCTCCGCTGGTGCGGCACATCAACGATGTTGCCGGGATCTGGCGGGAGATGTGGAACCTTCAGGTCTCCCTGGGGATCATTCCATACTATCTGTTTGTAGAGCGTAACACCGGAGCCTCCCGGTACTTCCAGGTTCCCCTGGCACAGGCCTGGGAGATCTACCGCGCGGCGATGACGAGCGTCTCCGGTTTGGGCCGGACCGCCCGGGGCCCGAGCATGTCCGCCGCACCGGGCAAGATCGAGATCCAGGGGGTGACCGAGATTCGCGGTGAGAAGGTCTTCGTCCTGCGGATGATTCAGGGGCGAAACCCCGAATGGGTGCAGCGTCCCTTCTTTGCCCGGTTCGACCCCGACGCCGCGTGGTTGACCGACCTGAAGCCGGCGTTCGGCGAAGAGGAGTTTTTCTTCAGCGCCGAGATGCGCGCGCTGGCTACCGCGGCGCGGCGCCGTCAGTGATGATCAGCACCGTCCCTGTCCTGTCGGTACCGAGGATCTGCGCATCCGTCAACTCCTGCACCCGCTCCACCACTTCCCGGTGGGGGTGGCCATAGCGGTTGTCCGCCCCGGCCTGGTAGACCACCACCACCGGATTCACCGCCCGCAGAAACGCCGCCGATGAGGAGGTGTTGGACCCGTGGTGC
>SKHA01000189.1 GCA_007117185.1 Spirochaeta sp.
AGACACTCTTTTTTTCCAATGGAGACGATATAGGCGTTGGTAAACATTGAGCCTACAATGACCCTGTGAATGAGCATACACAGGAGAATAGCAGGGAAAAGGGGAGACCGCAACGGTGTTGAACAGTCCGCAGCTTTCGCTGGTGATACTGATATCTCTTTTGTTCTATGTGATTGTCCCCGGTGCGGGTGCCTTCTTCGTTCGGCACCGCTGGCGAACATTTCGCCGGGAGCTTCAGGAGGCGTTTCTCTACCCGCCCCTGGAGTACGGTGGAAATCGGGGAAGAACCCGTTTCTTTGGCCTTCTGGAATCCGTTCAGGGGGAGGACACCATCTGGATCAGGGAAGGGGGCCGTTCCGTGGGTATCAACCTGGCGGGGGTACCCATCTACCTTCTCCCCCGAAATCGGGAGGGGGCAGGGTCGTATCGAGGGCACCCGGACACCAGTCCCAAAGTTGTCTTCTGGAAGAACCTCTTTGCTCTGGTGGAGGGAACCAAAGTATTTGTTGCGGGGCCGGTAACGGACATTCAGGGTGCCGCGTTCTTCCACGGAGAGGGATCCGATAAGCCGCTGGTGATCATCTACGACTGTCCTGATGATTCGGTGCTCAGGCGCGGGGTCTGGACGGGACGGCAGCGTAACGAGTACTGGAACAACCTCACTGCTCCATCGCTCCTGGCCGGGTCAATGGCAAACCTTTTGCTGACAGTTGTCTCATTTGAAGTAAGCCGCTTGACATCACTGCAGGCGCTGGTGGCGACACTGCTGCCGTTTATGCCGCTGTTACCGCCAGGGGTGATTGGGTATTATTTCTACCGAAAACTCTGGAAAGCCGCCCGGCGGCGACGAGCGGTCAGCGATGTCCTCAAAGTCCACGCTGCAGCGGAGCCGGAAAAAATCCGGAGCAACAGCGAGCGTCTTGCCGATGCAAAAAAACTCAGACGCTACGCCCAACGTCAGGAGAGCGTTGCCGTCCTGATCCTGATAGCGTCAATCACGCTGAACGGATATTTTCTGGCATTGATCGCGGCGCTCACCGTTTTTACCGGTTAATCGTTCTTCTTTGACCGCGCGTAGTTGACCTTGAGTTTACGTCCCCGGAAATCGGCGCCATCGAAGCGGGCGATCAGGGCGTCCGCTACGGACGAATCAACGTCTACAAAAGTGTAACTGTCGAGAATCTTTATCTGTCCGATGTTGTCTCCCGTTACCTCACCGGCGTCGGTGAAAAGGCCGATGATATCCTTGGGGAAGACGCGGCGGTTCTTGCCGACGCTGACAAAGAGCGTCTGCTGGTCGCTGTCGGGGCGACGGTCTTCACCGTCCTGCACCGGTGAAGCGGTGGGTGTCGGCGGGGAGGGGCGGGACCGACGTCGGGGAGCCTTGCCATCGTCGTCCAGGAAGTGTTTGACCAGATACGCGGTGAAGTACGCTCGGGAGAACACGGAGACGTTCTGTTTTACAAAACGTTTGTATTCGTTCATCGCATGGGGGTCAGCTTCGTCATGAATCTGCCGCACCATTTCCTGAAGTTTTTCTTTAAGTGCATCAGGGTCGTCAATATAGCGGAAACGTGCCATGCAGGCATCCTATGAAGGAGCATCCGGTTTGTCAAGAAAGACGGCTGTCCGGCCGAAGAGTACCCCATGATCAAGATCCTCGCCTGGCTTATTCTGGCGCTTGTGGTCTATACGCCACCGATTTACGGACAGTCTTCAGGAGAAGGGATACTTCTGCGGCATCTTCATCGCCCGGGAGAGCAGTATCGTATTGTCGGGGTGAACCGCCAGGAGATTACCCTGGATGGCCGAAGCGCCGGGAGCGCCGAGGTGGTTACCCGGATTCAGATCGTCAAGGGCGAACAGCGGCAGATACGGGCCACCTACAGCGTAACCGAGGGAAACCAGTTGGAACGGGAGTATACGGTACTCTTTACCCAGAACGAGCTGGGAGTTCAGCAGGTTCCTTCGGGATCATTCGTCCCGCAGGTCCGAAACGTTCCCACCTTTCCGGAAGAACGGGTAACCCCCGGCGACACCTGGCAGAGGCCCGCTCAGGAAGTGTACGACTTCAGAGAGGGGCTGGAAATCCAAACGGCAGTCGTCATTCCGATGCAGGTGAACTATGAGTACCGCGGCACCATCGCCTTCGAGGGGGCTGAGTATCACGAGATCGGCATCACCTACAACCTCTTTCATCGTCCCGGCAGAACAGCTCCTGAAGCTGCGGAGATTCGGCTGATTACGGCCCGTTTCAGCCAGCGCCTGCTCTGGGACCTTCCCGCCGGACGCCCTCATTACTACCAGGAAGACTACAACCTCTTCATCCAGCTGACCGATGGAACCCGACTGGAATACCGCGGTGAAGCGGATGGACGGGTGGTGGACGCACCACCGCTGAACAGGGACGCCCTTCGCGACGAGATTCAGGGATCCATTGAGGCACTTTCTCTGGCTGACACCACCGTCCGCAGCGATGAGCAGGGTGTCACCATCGCCCTGGAAGACATCAGATTCGAACCGGACTCGGCGCGACTGCTTTCCTCGGAGCAGGTGAAACTGGAGTGGGTGGCGGAGATTCTGCGGCGCTACCCGGACCGGGACGTTTTGATCACCGGTCACACCGCACTGGCGGGAACGGAAGAAGGGCGGCAGCGCCTGAGCGAGGAACGCGCGGCCACGGTGGGTGACTACCTGATTCAAACCGGCGTCCGCAGTCAGGAGCAGCTCCTGTATCGTGGGGTTGGCGCTAGGGAGCCGGTAGCCACCAACAACACTGAGGCGGGGCGGCGCCGCAACCGGCGGGTGGAGATCACCATTCTGGAGAATTGAGGTGGGAGTGCGCCGGAGAGGTGGCGCAGAGGTGGAAATCCCTGGCGGGGAAGAATATATTCCTCCTGTGAAGGTTTTCATACTCGGGTGGATTCGTGGTGTATTTCTTCTTCTCCTGATTCCCCTGGTTCTGGCTGGGTGTGATGATGGGCCGTTTGCGTCGCAATCACTCCCTGGGCTCGACGACGATGCCGAGCTTCCTCCGCTGTCCTCTCTTGGTATCGACGATCCAGGATTTATCGACGGTTACCAATGGTACCTGGAAACGATCAACGCGCCACTGGCGTGGCGTGTGCTGCGGGCGCTGGAAGAGCTGGGCCCTCTTTCCCCGACGGTGGTAGCGGTAATAGATACCACCTACGATTTGGAACACGAAGACATGTCCGATGTGTTTGCTGCTGGTGGATTCGATTTTATCAATGAAAGCTCCACACTACTTTCGCCGTCAGATACATCCAGCGATGGCCATGGAAGCCATGTAGCGGGTTTGATCGGTGCAAGAGGTGGTAACGGAATGGGCATGGTTGGGTTGGGTTACAACATTGGCCTCCGCCGAACAGTCCATATTTTGCCTCTCGTCATGCTCGATTCCACTGGCGAAGGTGATGCGGAAGCTCTTCGCGATAGTATTTTTTACGCCAGTGGACGAGCCAATGCGTCCGGGACCGTTCTGGTGGATCCGGTTTCTGTGATTAACATGAGTCTAGGCAGTAGTGGAGACGGACTGGGAACTTATCTGCAGACGGCGATTGATGCGGCTGTTGCGGCAGACATTGTTATTGTAGCTGCCGCCGGAAACGCCCGGAACGGTGACGAGCCGCCGGGTGTACTTGACTTCCCCGCCCGGATGCCTGAAGTGATCGGGGTGGGCTCCATCGATGCCGACCGTGTACGCTCGCCGTTCTCTTTTTTCAGCGCTCGTACTGAAGAGGATAAGATTCCTGATGGTGCGCTGGATCTTGTCGCTCCAGGAGGAGTTAAATTCTTTGAGGACGGATCATTGGGTATTCTCAGCACCATTCCTCGAGACCGATACGGGGCATTACAGGGAACCTCCATGGCCGCACCCCTGGTGGCCGGTGCCGCCGCGCTGGTTCGCAGCGCCAACCCGTACCTCACCGCCCCCCAGGTCAGGCAGATCCTGCGGGATACCGCGGTGGACCTGGGCGAGGTCGGGTGGGACCCGGAATACGGTTACGGCCTGATCGATGTGGCCGCCGCGGTGCGTCGGGCACGCAGTACCAGCGCCTCTGTTGCCCCGTCAGCCGCAGCCCCTGTGCGTACCAGAGTTTCGCCGGTTCACGCCACCTGGGAGGTGGGCGGCCTCTCCACGGTGTTGCTGAGCCTGGACGCCGAAGAGCTTGACCGCCTGGGCATAACCGACGCCCCGGCGCACTTCTCGGAATTAACCGGCGTGACCTTCAGCGAATCGGTGCCGGGGTTCTACCTTCGTGGTGAGGTCCCCGTCCACCTCTCCGGCCAGGACGTCCTGGACCGCCTGAACACCGCCCGGGGCGTGCGCCAGGCTATCCAGAACCGGGTGATCCAGTTCCGATAGACTTGCTGAACCACCGCATCCTGCGGTACCGTAGCCCACAGGCCCAGTATGAGTAACCCTCTTCCCCGGCGCGCCGACGCGCTGTTGCAACAGTTCATAACTACCCATGACCAGCTCAGCCAGGACAGTGTTTTTCTCCAGCGGCTGGCAGGCAACTGGTCCGCCCTGTATCGTCTGGTCCAGTCGCTGTACGGGGCCACGCCGGAATGGGAACACCTCCTGGTAGAGCTGGGAGAGCTGCTGTGGAACCGGTGGAATCACCGGGACGCCCGCCTGCGTTCCCTGGACGACCAGCGGGTCATGCAGGGAGCATGGTACTCACGAAACGCCCTTGTGGGGATGCAGCTGTACGTCGATCGATTCGCCGGCGACCTTTCCGGACTGGGTGACAAGCTCTCCTATTTTCAGGAGTTGGGGGTCAACTTCCTGCACCTGATGCCGCTGCTCAAGACCCCCCGGGATCACAACGACGGGGGGTACGCCGTTTCTGACTACGGACAGATCCAGGAACACTTCGGGACGATGAAGGACCTCCGGAACCTTGCGGAGAAGATGCACCGTGAGGGGATGGTCCTGGCTTTGGACTACGTGCTGAACCATACCAGCGATGAGCATTCCTGGGCGCAGGCGGCCCTGGCGGGGGAACAACATTACCAGGACTACTACTACATGTACCCTGACAGAACAATTCCCGACCTCTACGAGGAGAGCCTGCCGGAGGTCTTTCCGGAAACCGCCCCGGGAAACTTCACCTGGAAGAATGAGATCAACCGCTGGGTGATGACGGTCTTTCACAGTTACCAGTGGGATCTGAACTACTCCAACCCCCGGGTCTTCCTGGAAATGGCGGCGATACTCCTTGACCTGGCCAACGCCGGGGTGGATATCCTGAGGCTGGACGCTGTCCCGTACCTGTGGAAACGTCTGGGCACCACCAGCCAGAATCTTCATGAAGCGCACGATGTGGTTCGGCTGCTGAACGCCTGCGCTCGGGTGGCCGCTCCGGGGGTAGCCTTCATCGCCGAAGCGATAGTTCAGCCCCGGGAGATCGCCCGGTACTTCGGTGAGGGTGAATGGGCCGGCCGAGAGTGCGAGCTGGCCTACAACGCCTCCCTGATGGTGCTGCTCTGGGATGCCCTGGCTACCGGCCGGGCTGCCCTGATTCGGCGGGGGCTGGAGGACCTGCCCCAGGCCGGCAGCGACACGGCGTGGTTGAACTACGTCCGCTGCCACGACGATATCGGGCTGGGATACGATGAGGCGCACCTGCGGGAGCAGGGGTGGGATCCGGCAGCGCATCGCGATTTCATCATTCGTTATTTTACCGGAGAGTTCGAAGGGTCCTTCGCCCGGGGCGCACGGTTTATGTATAACCCTCGCAACGGAGATGCCAGAATCAGCGGCACCGCAGCGTCACTGGCGGGGGTTGAAGCGGCGCTGGAGCTCCAGGAGCCCTCGGTGCTGGAGATGGCGGTGCAGCGTATCGTTGCCCTGTATGGAGTTATTCTCTCGCTCGGGGGTATCCCCATCATCTACGCCGGGGACGAACTGGGGCTGTGCAACGATTATTCCTACCGGGAGGAGCCCCATCTTCAGGGAGACAATCGCTGGATGCATCGACCCTGGATCAGCGACGACCACCGGGCTACCCGAACAGATCCCACACGCGTTGCCGGGATGGTCTTCAGCAGACTCACCTCGATGATTGGGTTGCGCAAGCAGATACCCGCACTGAATGCCTCCCGGATGCCCGACATTCTTCCCTGCGAAAGCCCGCATCTTCTGGCATTTTTGCGGGTGGATTCCACAGGTGAACGGGTGCTGGTACTGGTGAACTTCAGCAACGAACCGATTCCCATTGACGGACAGCTAATGAGACTGGCAGGGCTGTACGATGGTGGCGTTGATCTTCTGGATCAGGAACGCTTCCTGCCGGTGGGGCAGCTGATGCGACCGTATCAGTGCTCCTGGGTGGTGGATCACTCCGCCCACGCCGCAACGTAGCTGTCTATCTGCTTGAACTTCCGCTTGAGCCCGTTGGCGTTCATGTAGCGGATCTTTCCAAATATGGGACGCTCCACCCAGGGACGGTCGTGCTTGCCGAAACACCAGGCCACACCGGCGTAGCCGTTGGGGTCCCGACCGTCCAGCTGGTAGCGATCATTCAGCTCGCACGCCAGGGCGAAGGCATCCTGAGGGTTTTGCATCCACTCCAGAATCTTCTTGCCCCAGTACATCCGCATATACCCGTGCATCCTGCCGGTGCGCACCATCTGACGCTGACACGCGTTCCAGTAGGGATCGTCCGTCTCGGCACGTTCAAGTTGCCCGGCGGTATATATCCGCGGCCGTTCATCGCCGCTGTGCTCCAGCAGGGATGTACGGGCCCACTCGGGGATACCGCCCCAGCTGTCGTAGTTGTCGTTGTAGTGGGCGAAGTTCATCGCCAGCTCCCGGCGCACAATCAGCTCTTCCAGAAACGCCTGGAGGCCGCCCTGTTCTTCCGGCGGGATGTACTGATCCGCGTGAGACCGCGCCGACAGAGCAATCTCGATCGGGGAGATGTGGCCAAAATGTAGATACGGGCTCAAACGGGAGGTGCGGTCCAGCCCGGGGTCGTTTCGCAGTTCGTCGTAGCGGTGCAATCCGGTGGCCAGAAAATCCTTCAGGTGCCGTTCCGCCTCGTTTTGACCGCCCCGGACCGGCGCCGAAGCGGACTCCACCCCGGGATCGATGACCCCCAGGGAGTCCAGAAGTGTCTCCACTTCTGCTGTGTCCCGGGGAATGGGAATGGCACCCTTCAGCTGTTCCGCGCCCCTGTCGGAGATCCCCGTCTCCTGGGGTGACAGGGGCACAAGGTATTCATCCAGAAGTCGATGGATCCTGGGTCGGAGGGTGGCTGCGGCCCACTGGTCTTTATCGCTGGCAGCCTCAACGGGGACCACCACGTTGCTTTCCACCTGGACCACCGGAACAGAAGTGGTTTGCACCACAGCAGTGCGCCATTCCCGCTGGATGCGCAGGTACCCCTGGTCAGTCACCACCGTGGACGCCGAAGCGGCCAGATCGGCCACAACTACCGGTGGGTTTCCCGGCACAAGCGAAAAGGAGATCCTGCGCTCTTTGAGTGCCGCCGCAACATCCATCAACCCTTGAATCAGAAAACGATAGTGCCGCCGGGTGGCCCCGGGAAATCCCGGGGTGAGGACGAACACCACCTCCAGGGGAGCTCCTCGGTGATTTGCCAGGTGCAGGGCGTATTCCAGGGCATGGTTGCAGTGCGTTCTGACAGAGGCTTGCATCCAGTACAGCACCGGCCCCGGAGGAACTGGTCGTGATGGGGACAAAAATCGTACTCTTGCATTATGCTTCACAGGTAGCATAGTAACGCTTCCGCCGGAACGGGAATAGGATCTGAAGAAGATTGGGGGGCACCATGGATCACGCAGGACCGGTAATACTGATTGTTGACGACGACCCCGTTGCGGTCGAACTGATTCGGGTCTCGCTGATGTCCCAGGGGTTCGAGAATATTGAGTTCTGCACCGATTCCCGACTGGCCATGGAGACGGTGCGAACCCGTCCGATATCGGTAGTCCTGCTGGACCTGTTTATGCCGGAGGTGTCGGGGTTTGATATCCTTCAGTTGATCGTTCAGGAGCTGCCGGGGCTGCCGGTGATCGTGCTGACGGTGGACGACAGCGTGGATGCGGCGGTGAAGTGCATGCGCATCGGCGCGTTTGATTTCATGACCAAGCCGGTGGACCGCAACCGCCTGGGCAGTTCGGTGAACAACGCACTTCGCCTGCGGGAGCTGGAAGAGCGGTTATCTCTGTTCGGCTCCGAGCCGGGGGTTGTTGATGGCCCACGGCGACCAGATCTGTTCCGGGAGATCATCACCCGGTCTCCGCGCATGGAGGCGATATTTCAGTACGTTGAGGCGATAGCTCCCAGCCCCAAAGCGGTCCTCATCACTGGCGAGAGCGGCACCGGTAAGGAATTGCTGGCCCGGGCGATTCACGACGCCAGTGAACGCCGCGGCCCCTTTGTCCCGGTGAACGTGGCCGGGCTGGACGATGTGATGTTCTCGGACACCCTCTTTGGACACGTTCGGGGCGCCTTCACCGGGGCGGACCGTCCCCGCAGCGGGTTGGTAGAGAAGGCCGGTAACGGAACGCTCTTTCTGGACGAGATCGGAGACCTGGAGATGAGCAGCCAGGTAAAACTCTTGCGCCTCCTCCAGGAGGGGGAATACTATCCCCTTGGCAGCGATGAGCCGAAGCGGGTAACCCTGCGGGTGCTCGCTGCGACCAACGCCGACCTTATCAAGAAGCAGGAAAACGGTACGTTTCGCCGGGACCTGTACTACCGGCTGATGTCCCACCTGATTCGGGTGCCCCCGTTGCGGGAGCGCGGAGAGGATCTTGATCTACTGGCCCGGCATTTTGCCCGGGATACCGCTCAGGCGATGGGACGGCCCGTGCCGCAGCTGTCTGACGAGTTCGCCCGGCTGTTGAAGATGTATCCCTTCCCCGGTAACATCAGGGAGCTGCAGGCGATCATTTCCGATGCGGTCAGTCAGGCTCGGGATGGCATCGTGCCGACCGGTCTCATCGAAGATTATTTTGCGGCTCACGGGGGTGTATCCTCTGCGGATGCTGCATCGGACAAGCGGATTCATTGGACAGGGGATTTTCCCACTCTGGGAGAAGCGGAAGAGTTTCTCGTCTCCGAGGCGTTGCGGCGGTGCGACAACAACCAGACCGCCGCGGCGAAGATGCTCGGAGTGGCCCAATCAACTCTGAGCAGACGACTGAAGAAACACAGCGACTGAAAATGCATTCTGCATGGCATCAGTATGCATTCTGGATAGTCTGGTCTCGGTGATTTTCAAGATTCCGCTGGTCCGGTATCCGGTTGCACGGCATAATTATTTTTCCTGTAAGACATTGCGTGAAGTTCCCATCCATCCGGGCAGCACGTGTTTTTTTGGCATGGATGTTGCTAAACATAAGCAGGTAAAAAACCAGGTAAAAAGCTGCCCCTCAATCACCACTTGGACACCGCCGACGGGCGGTGTTCATTTTTTTCCCCTACAGTGACTGTTGAAAACTGACGAAAATCCGGGTATAAGAACCGGACAGGAGTGCAGAACGATGAGAAGTAAAGGCGACTTTCCCAACCTCAATGAAAAGGACCCCGAAGGGCTCAAACCTGACGGCTCTCCCTACCGTGTTCTCATCGTGGATGACTCGATGTTTGTGGCTAAACAGCTCGGACAGATTCTCACCTCTGCAGGGTTTTCCGTTGTTGCTACCGCTGCCAACGGCGAAGAGGGCGTAGAGAAGTACAAGGAACTGCACCCCAACCTGGATCTTGTAACGATGGATATCACCATGCCCAAAATGGACGGTGTCACCGCTCTGCAGAAGATAATCGAGTACGACAAGGGCGCCCGGGTGGTGATGATCAGTGCTCTGGGCAAAAATGACCTGGTCAAGAACTCGCTGATCATCGGGGCCAAAAACTACATCGTAAAACCGCTGGACAGGAAAAAAGTTCTGGAGCGAATCACTGTTGCCCTGCGGTGATCACCCCGACCCTTGGTGACAGTCCGGTGGGTTGCATCAGTGGTGGCGCATGCAGTCCTTGTTCTGTTTCTGGTTGCCACAGTTGCGTTCTTCATCCTTAACGTACTCCCGGGAGATCCCGCCGCCGTTGTTGCCGGGATCGACGCTGATCGCGCCACGGTAGAACGGGTTCGGGTATCCCTTGGCCTGGACAGGCCCGTGGCCGTTCGCTACGCCGTGTGGATCGGAGATCTCACCCGGGGACACCTGGGTACTTCCTGGACACAGCGCGAAGCGGTGGAAGAACTGCTGAGGCAGCGAATGACGGTGACCCTGCGTCTGGCCGGGCTTGGCCTCATTCTCAGTATTCTGATTGGTATGACCATGGCCTTCCTCTCTTTCCTTGGTCGCTTCGGTCACGGAATGATTCGCTTCCTGGAATACTTCTTCTTTGCGTTTCCCCAGTTCTGGTTTGCGCTGCTTCTTCTGTATGTCTTTTCGTTTCAGTTGGGGTGGTTTCCCATGGTCGGAATGCACGGGAGAACACCCTTTCTCCTGCCCGCGCTGGCTCTGGCTCTGGGCAACGGCGCGATCATTTCCCGCACGGCCCGGGCGTCGCTGCGTGAGGTATTGCGGGGAAGGCATGTCCTGGCAGCACGATCTCTGGGAATCCCTGAACCAAGAATCGTTCTGTTTCACGTCCTTCCTCTGGCAATTGTACCGGTGGTCTCCGTTGCCGCCATCCAGGCGGGATATCTTCTGGCGGGAGCCATTGTGGTTGAGCAGATTTTCAGTCTTCCCGGGCTGGGCCGACTCACCCTGACAGCCATTCTTCAGCGGGACGTCCCGGTTATCCAGGGAGCCATCGTGGTATTCGGCCTGGCGTTTCCCCTGTTGAACGCCCTGGCTGACCTGGTGGTAGGGTTCGTTCAACCGCAGTTGCGATATGGACGAAACCGGTGAGGGGCGCCACGACGGTGATCCAGGGGTTGACAGTCTCTCTTGGCGAGCGCCGCCTGGTCGGGCCGCTTGACCTGGAACTGAAGGGTGGTGGTGTTCTGGGAGTTGTGGGAGAGAGCGGCAGTGGCAAGACCCTCACGCTGAGGGCTCTGGCAGGGATCGTTCCGGAAGGGCTGCATGCGCTGGGAGGCGGCGTTCCCGGCAGCGCGCTGGTCTTTCAGGACCCCGGGAGTTACTTCAACCCCCGGTGGCGCATCGGCCGCTCGCTACAGGAAGTGTTACACGTGGTTCGTCGTGTCCCGGTAAGCCAGACCGAGTCCGCTATCTCGTCGCTGCTGAACGACGTGGAGCTGGAGAACGATGACGCCGAGCTCTTTCCATTCGAAATGTCCGGTGGAATGCTGCAAAGGGCGGCGATAGCGATGGCTCTGGCCACTGAGCCGCAGCTGCTTCTTGCGGACGAGGCAACCAGCGCGCTTGATCCATTGACCCGGGATCGGATCCTGACCCTGCTGTGCCGGGTGGCGCGGGAACGGGAGATCCCTGCGGTGGTTGTCTCGCACGACCTGGAAAGCCTCTCCAGTGTCGCCGACGGAATCGTCGTTCTGTACAATGGTATCGCCATTGAAGAGGGGCAGGGCAGTCTGGTGGTCGCCACCCCTCGTCATCGGTATCTTGAGCTGCTGCTGAAATCGCGCCCCTGTCGGGAGACGGCGGGTCGGGTACTGCCGGAGATCCCCCGGGGTGAATCCGAGACTTCTCAGGGATGTCCCTTTGCACCGCGGTGCCCCAACGCCGATGGGAGGTGTCGCACCGAGATGCCCCGATGGGCCGGCAGCAGCTCCCACCGGTTTCGTTGTCACCACCCGGCGGAGCCACAATGAGCACCCCTGTTTTGAGGCTTTCCCGCATCCACCGCAGCTTTTACCGCCGTCAGACCCGTTACGAGGTGTTATCCGGTCTGGATGTGGAGATCCGCTCCGACGAGGTTCTGGGGATCCGTGGCAGTTCCGGTGTGGGTAAGACCACCCTGGCGCGAATTCTTGCCGGTCTGGACGACCGGTTTCGTGGCGAGCGGACAGTGGATCCGGGGGTACACCGCAATGGCGTGCAGATGGTGTTTCAGGATTCGCTTCAGGCGTTCAACCCACGGCTGCCGGTGGGAGTGTCACTGCACGAAGCGCGAATGGCCGCTCCCGATGGGTCCTGGACGGGTATTCTCAGCAGGGAGTACCGTCGGGATGTCGCGGCGATTGCCGAGCAGGTGGGGCTGAAACCGGAGCTCTTGCGACGACGCCCGGCGATACTCTCAGGAGGGCAGCGGCAACGCGCGGCGATTGGACGTGCTTTGCTTCCGCGACCCACCCTGTTGATACTTGACGAACCGGTGGCAGCGCTTGATCTTAGTGTGCAGGCGCGGATACTGAATGTACTGACCAGACTTCGACAGCAGGGTAGCATCGCTATGGTGATAATTTCCCACGACAACGGAGTACTGGAGCACCTGTGCGACCGTGTGGTGGTGTTGCGGGAGGGAAAACTATGGGACGAAGCGGATTCTCACGACTGACCGTCGTGTTTCTTTTGGGATGCACCTCACTGCTCTACGCAGGGGGGGCACGTGATGTTACGCCGGAGCAGACGGGGCCGGTGGGGTTGGTTTTCGGTCTGTCCGGTGATCCGGATACCCTGGACCCCCAGGCAACCTCGGGAACGTTGACGTTCCAGGTGCTGCGCAGCGTCTACGACACCCTGGTGGAGCCGGATCGTGACGGCCGGATCGTACCGGCCCTGGCCCGGGAATGGAGCATATCCCCGGACGGAACGGTATGGAGGTTTGAATTGCGTCGCGGGGTCGTCTTTCATCACGGCGGTGAGTTTACCGCGGATGATGTGATTGCAACCCTTCAGCGGGTGATGGACGAAGACTACGCGTCCCCCAACGCATTCGAGTACCAGATGATCCGGGACGTCCGCAAAGTGGATGACTTCACCGTTGAACTTCACCTGTCGGAGGCACACGCGCCGCTGCTGGCCACCCTGGCGTCGGGGTGGTCGGCGATTCTGCCGGCGGATCTTGTACATCAGGGCCACGATTTCGGGACCCGTCCGGTGGGAACCGGGCCCTTTCAGTTCAGTCACTGGATCAGAGACGCGGAGATCCTCCTGGAGCAGAATCCGCGATACTGGATTACCGGTCGCCCCTACCTGGATTCGGTTCGCTTTCAGATCATCACCGAACAGTCGGTGATGGCCCAGGCGCTTATTGCCCGGGAGATCGACGTCGCCGATATCGTCGTTGAGCCGGAACTGACGCTGTTGCGTAACGCCCCCAACGTGGAGATCTATGAATCAACCAGCGCCCTGGTTATGGTGCTGGCGATTAACACCAGCCGTCCACCTCTGGACCGCCTTGAAGTACGTCAGGGAATCAACGCTGCAATTGACAAGCAGGTGATTCTGGACCGCGCCTACGCTGGAGGGATTCCGGTGGGGACGTTCATGGATGTGGGCAATCCCTATTATGAGGACTTCACCGATATATACCGTTACGACCCGGATTTTGCCCGGTCGGTAGCAGCGGCTACGGATTTCCCCGAAGATCTGGTGATCACGTTGCCCCAGAACTTCGAACCTCACGTCCGCGCCGGAGAACTGTACCACGAGATGCTTCGTCAGGCGGGTTTTCCAGTTCGTACCCGACTGGTGGACTGGTCCACCTGGATTGGAGACGTGTACACCCAGGGACGATTCGACCTCACTGTGATCGGACACACCGGAAAGCTTGACCCTCATGGGCGGCTGGCTCGATACGGCACCGCTGAGACGTACGTCCGCTGGGAGGATGAGGAAACAGCCAGAGCAATTGAGGAGGCGCGACAGACCGCCGACCCTGAACAGCGGCGCGGGTTGTATCGGATTGCCCTGGAACGCATGGCCCGGGAGCTTCCGTTTGTCTTTGTGGGGAGTCCCTACCGCCTGGTCGGGCTGAGAGCCGGGCTCGAAGGCTTTCACATGGACAGCCAGCTGGACACAGCGGATCTGCGGGATGTTAGATTCCCGCCGCGGTAATTCCCGGGGAGCCGCGGTGGCCCTGACAGTTCTCTTTCTTTTTGTCGCTGCGGCGTCCCTTGCGGGGGTCATTACCGGTGACCCCCTGACGCAACGCCTGGATCGGGCGTTGATTCCCCCGTTTCGGGAAGGATTCGTTCGGGGTACCGATCACCTCGGTCGGGACCTCTTTGCGCGACTGGTTCACGGGGCGCGCAGTTCCCTGGTGGTGTCGGTGGGTTCGGCGTTGATCGCCGCGGTGATCGGAACAACCACCGGGATCCTTGCAGCCATTGACCGTCGTGGAGGTGCTGATCGGGTACTGCAGTTGTGGAACGACAGTCTCCTCGCCTTTCCCACCATTCTGATGGCCATTGCGGTTGCGGCGGTGTTGGAGCCGGGACGGCAGCAGGTGATGTGGACCCTCGGAGTGGTCTTCTCGCCGGTTCTCTTTCGCGTCTCCCGCAGCGCTGCACGGCAGGTCATTCATCGCGAGTACTATCTGGTTTCCCGCCTCCTCCATACACCGTTGCCGTTTCGGACCCTTCTGCACATGATGCCCAATGTTCTTCCTCAGGTGATCGTGCAAAGTGCCAGCCTGGCGGCGGTTGCTATCGGTACCGAAGCCGCTCTCTCCTTTCTCGGGCTGGGCGCGCAACCGCCGGAACCCAGTTGGGGGTTGATGCTCTCTGACGCCAGACGGTATCTCACACAGGCTCCGTACCTATCCATTGTTCCCGGGGTTGCTGCCGGCGTCCTGGCGTTCTCGTTCCAGTATCTCTCGGACCGGATGGCCGGTGTTGTCACCGCGCTGGAACAGTAACGATGGATGCCACGATGGCAGGCCGACGATGACACACCGACGATGATGGGCTACAATTCTCCCATGATTTCACCTCAGACGAAGACCGTGTTTACCTTCACTGCAGCAGTCGGGTTGATGCTGCTGGTGGTGACTGCTGCGGCCGCCCTGGACGAGTTCGATGAACTGCAGGAGCAGGCGCTGGCCGCTCTTGAAGCGGGAGAGATCGCGGCAGCCCTCGAGTACTACACCGCAATGCACGAGCTGGACCCTCAGAATGGCGAGGTTGCGTACAACAGGGGTTCCCTGCTCATCGATCTGGGGCGATACAGCGAAGCTGTCCGGGTGCTTTCCGTGGCGATCGACCTTGGAGAAGAGACGCTCAACGCGTACTTCAATAGAGCGATCGCCCTGGCGGCGGAGGACGATCCACACCGCGCCCTCGAAGATCTGGAGCGGGCTCTGGAGTTGGACGGAAACAGCTCACCGGTGTTCAACAACAAAGGGGTGATCCTCTCCCGTCTGGATCGTAACGACGAGGCGTTTGAAGCGTTCCTGGCGGCGCGTGAGGCAGACGCCGCGTATGCGGAACCGCGTTTTCATCTGGGCAACATGCTCTACGACCGGGAGGAACTGGAGCTGGCGGAGCAGTTGTTTACCGAAGCCCTTGAGATCGCCCCTGAGTTTGAGCAGGCGCAGTTCAATCGGGGTAACGCCCGGTATCTGATGGGACAGTACACCGGAGCGATAGAGGACTTCATGAGCCTTCTTTCTTTGCGTCCGGATGACCCGGATGTGCTGGTTAACCTGGGACTGGCGGCGCTGGCACACGCCGAGGCACTGGAGTCTGATGGTGAACGGGAGGACCAGTAGTGGCGTTCAAACGGAGAGAACCAGGAACGATGATTCTGGTGATCAATAGCGGCAGCTCGTCGCTGAAGTACGAGATTTTTGATATGCCCCGTAGAGAGAGTCTTGGCCGCGGTTCGGTAGAGCGGATCGGGGGCAAAGGGTCAGTCCTGAAGCAGTCCGGCTGGAACGGGGCACTGGAACTTGAAAGGGATGCTCCGAGCCATGCAGAAGCCCTTGAGATGATGACCGGCGCCCTGACGGACGAGCAGAACGGGATCATTGAAACCCTGGATGAGATTCGAGGTGTAGGGCATCGGGTGGTTCATGGCGGTGAGAAGTACGCCGAATCGGTGATCATCGACGACAGCGTTATTCTGGCGATAGAAGAGAACATCGAACTGGCGCCGTTGCACAATCCAGCCAACCTGACTGGTATCACAGAGGCACAGAAACTTTTTCCGGAGGCCCCGCAGGTTGCCGTCTTCGATACAGCATTTCACCAGACCCTGACCCCGGCGGCGTATCTGTACGGTCTGCCCCGAGAGCTCTATGACACGTATCGTATCCGCCGCTACGGGTTTCACGGCACCTCCCACCGCTACGTAGCGGCGCAGGCGGTCAAGTTTGCCAAACGTTCACCGGAGAACACCAACGTAATATCCTGCCACCTGGGAAATGGAGCGTCCATTACCGCCATCGACAGCGGTCGCTCTGTGGACACCTCCATGGGATTTACCCCCCTGGAAGGGTTGATGATGGGCACCAGAAGCGGCGATCTTGATCCCTCGATAATCTTCTATCTGATGGAGCGCGGCTACACCGCGGAGCAGCTCAATCAGATGTTGAACAAAAAGAGCGGCCTTCTGGGTGTCTCCGGCATCTCCAACGACCTGCGTGACCTTGAGGAAGCGGCGGAACGGGGAGATCGTAACGCCATGGAGGCACTGGACGTATACGCATACCGGGTGAGAAAGTTTATCGGCGCCTACGCGGCCAATATTGTCAAGGTGGATATCCTGGTGTTCACCGGTGGAATCGGCCAGTACGGAACGCGAATGCGCGAGCGGATCTGTAACCGCCTGGAAAACCTGGGCATCGTGATGGATTTTCGTAAAAACCTTGAGAACGGTCCGCGGGAAGGGATCATCTCCAAGGACTACTCCCCAACCACAATCATTGTAGAGCCGACCAACGAAGAGTTGCAGATCGCCATCGATACCTTTGAGTTGTGCGGGATTCCCGCCGGGTGAACCCGATGGCGACGGCAGATCTGCAGCTCTGGCGTCGTAACGGCGTCGTGCCCCGCGACATGGTCACCCTGTCTCAATTACGCGAGACCGCCAGGGTGATCGCCATTGCTGCGGAGCTGTCGCCTCTACCGGCCACCGTTTTGCCCCCGGACCCCGCAGTTTCTGCAGTGGTGCAACTCCCCGACCCTGAGTGGGGAGCGCGAACCCTGACGTGTATCCGAAGCGGGGAATCCTTTCAGGGAGGGCTGCTCCATACAGACACGTTGGCGGTCATCGTTGACCGCGGCGACTATCACCCCAAACTGAGCGGCTGGGAGTTTTCTTTGTTCCGTCCCGCAACAGGTTTGCGCGGTGTCTACGAGGAAGAGGCGACGGCGGTCCTGCTGGTGGCAGAGGATCTGAACATTCCCGTGGCGGCGGTGTACCTGAAGTATTTGAACAAAGGGTTTTCCCTGACCTCACAGGAGAATGACGATGATGTGTGGTCGGATCTCTTCAGAGAGAGCAACGTAACCCGGCGGGCGCGGAAGAAGGTTGAAAGCCTGCGGAACGCGATCACCGCGGCGGAATCCGGCGACGGAAAGCCCCGGGAAGACCGTCCCCGCAGAGCAAGCGATCG